>NZ_JAACGC010000011.1:0-81684 GCF_029237385.1 Aeromonas sp. 1HA1 | reverse complement strand
CAGGACTCTGAGGGTAGAATTGGTCATGGCGTATCACCTCTGTTAATTGAGATTCTTCGCGGGAATCAATCAGCAGGATACGCCACCTTCTCTATCTCCCCCATACACCAGAAATCACCATAACTCTCGGGTGGATCGGAAGCATAAGGCGTCAGCCAGTCGAGTGAGTTGGCCTCCCCCGCGATGAAACCATCAAGGGAAAGCGCCAAAAAGACGGTGATGCTGGGTCTTGTCATCATGATATTTATCTCTGCGAGCAAGCGGCTGATACGGCGCTATTTTACTGTTCGCAACCAGCAAGCGCTTTTGGGTCATTGGGTTTATTCATGGACGTGGGCATGATGCTCATGCTGGGCGGGGGCGCCAGATTCGAGCACTTCCAGGATGGCGCAGTGCTCCGCCGAGCGCGGGCCGCCACAGCAGATGTTGGAGAGCTCCCGCAGGTTTTCGCGAAAGCGGGTCAGCTCCACGATCTTCTGCTCCACCTGGGTCAACTTGGTGTCGGCCACCGCCTTCACCTCCTGACAGGTAACCTTGGCCTTGTTGGTGTCGAGGCTGAGCAGCTCACCTATGTCAGCAAGGGAGAAGCCCACCGACTTGGCGCGGATGATGAACTCCAATCGCCGCTTGTCCTGATCGCCGTAGAGGCGGTAACCAGACTCGTTGCGGATCCCGGGCGAGATGAGGCCGTTCTTCTCGTAGAAACGCAGGGTATCCGCCTTCACCCCGCACGCCTTCGCCAGTTCACCGATCCGATACATGCTCTCTCTCCCGCTGGATATAAGCTGCAATAAAAACCGGAACCCACTATCGCCCCTTTGCCCATTGATTGCCAGCCAAGGACAGAAAACGGACAACCCAAAAGGGTTGCCGTCACTTTTTTCCATCAAAACGCTGAAAAGACAAACGTTTTACAAAAAACCATCGAAAAACGTTTAACACCGCACCAGACAAGGCTTCGCCACGTTAAAAAATCCACCGCAGCTCACATTTTTTGTGTAGAATACGCGCCCACAAGAGAGCGTCGCGTCAAGCGGGCATTTCTTAAAACACGTTTGCCTTTGAACGACTATCCGGGTGAGCGTGGTTTGCGAAATCCCCCACTTCCATTTATTTGGGGACTCTCTGTGTTGAGCCTCGCCTCCCATGGAACGGTCCCCGTTATGCTGAGGACGATAGTGTGATGGAACAAGCTCGACCCATTCGCCGTGCACTGCTGAGTGTGTCTGACAAAACTGGCATCCTGGAATTTGCCAAGGCACTCAACGAACGTGGCGTGGCCTTGCTCTCCACCGGCGGCACCGCCAAGTTGCTCGCCGACGCGGGTCTGCCGGTGACCGAGGTCTCCGACTACACGGGTTTTCCTGAAATGATGGATGGCCGGGTCAAGACCCTGCATCCCAAGGTCCACGGCGGCATTCTCGGTCGTCGCGATCAGGATGACGCCATCATGGCCCAGCACGCTATCTCCCCCATCGACATGGTTGTCGTCAACCTCTACCCCTTTGCCGCCACTGTGGCCAAAGCAGACTGCACCCTGGCCGATGCGGTCGAGAACATCGACATCGGCGGCCCGACCATGGTGCGCTCTGCTGCTAAAAACCACAAAGATGTCGCCATCGTCGTCAAGGCTGCCGACTACGATCGCGTTATTCGTGAAATGGATAGCAATGGCAACAGCCTGAAACTGGCGACCCGTTTTGACCTTGCCATCGCAGCCTTCGAGCATACCGCCGCCTACGACGGCATGATCGCCAACTACTTCGGCACCATGGTTCCTTCCTACGGTGACAACAAGGAGGGTGACGAAGAGTCCCGCTTCCCGCGCACCTTCAACAGCCAGTTCATCAAGAAGCAGGACATGCGTTACGGCGAGAACAGCCATCAGGCTGCCGCTTTCTACGCCGAAGAGCAGGCCGCGCCGGGTTCTGTATCCAGCGCTACCCAGCTGCAAGGCAAGGCGCTCTCCTACAACAACATCGCCGATACCGATGCGGCGCTGGAGTGCGTGAAGGAGTTCAGCGAACCGGCCTGCGTCATCGTCAAGCATGCCAACCCCTGCGGCGTGGCCATCGGTGACGACCTGCTGAGTGCCTACGATCGCGCCTACCAGACCGACCCCACCTCCGCCTTTGGCGGCATCATCGCCTTCAACCGCGAGCTGGATGGTGCCACTGCGGCGGCCATCGTGGCTCGTCAGTTTGTCGAAGTGATCATCGCCCCGACGGTGAGCCAAGCAGCCCGTGACGCCGTTGCCAGCAAGCAGAACGTGCGCCTGCTCGAATGTGGCCAGTGGACGGCATCGGCGCAAGGTTTTGACCTCAAGCGCGTCAACGGCGGCCTGCTGGTGCAGGAGCGGGATCTCGGCATGGTGACGCAGGATGACCTGAAAGTGGTCAGCAAGCGCCAGCCGACCGAAGCCGAACTGAAAGATCTGCTGTTCTGCTGGAAAGTGGCCAAGTTCGTCAAATCCAACGCCATCGTCTACGCCAAAGCGGGCCAGACCATCGGCGTCGGCGCCGGCCAGATGAGCCGGGTCTACTCCGCCAAGATCGCCGGCATCAAAGCCGAGGATGAAGGGCTGACAGTGGCGGGCTCCGTCATGGCCTCCGATGCCTTCTTCCCGTTCCGCGATGGCATAGACGCCGCCGCGGCCGCCGGTATCTCCTGCGTCATTCAGCCGGGTGGCTCAATGCGCGATCAGGAGGTGATCGACGCCGCCGACGAACACGGCATGACAATGGTGTTCACCAACATGCGCCATTTCCGTCACTGATGGGTCAGGGTCGCCGCTGGCGGCCCTTTTGTTGTCTCTTTTCAACTGACTATTGTCACTGGCTGACGGCACCGGGATGCCAGCCAGTGACCACAAATAGAAGCGAGCGATACGATGAAAGTACTGATCATTGGCAACGGCGGTCGTGAACACGCCCTGGCATGGAAAGCCAAACACTCTCCACTGGTACACCACGTTTTCGTGGCACCGGGCAATGCGGGCACCCAGCTTGAGCCGGGCGTCGAGAACGTCGCCATCGAGGCAACCGATATCGATGGGCTGCTGGCCTTCGCCAAAGAGAAACAGGTCGGCCTCACCATAGTCGGGCCGGAAGCGCCGCTGGTCAAAGGGGTGGTGGATGCCTTCCGCGCCGCCGGTCAGTCCATCTTCGGCCCGACCGCTGCCGCCGCCCAACTGGAAGGCTCCAAGGCCTTCACCAAGGATTTCCTGGCCCGTCACGCGATTCCGACCGCCGACTACCAGAACTTCACCGAGGTGGAACCTGCGCTCGCCTACCTGCGCGAGAAGGGCGCGCCTATCGTCATCAAGGCCGATGGTCTGGCGGCGGGCAAGGGGGTGATTGTCGCCATGACCTTGCAGGAGGCAGAGGAGGCAGTACGCGACATGCTCTCCGGCAATGCCTTTGGCGACGCGGGCTCGCGGGTGGTGATCGAAGAGTTTCTGGATGGCGAAGAGGCGAGTTTCATCGTCATGGTCGACGGCGAGCACGTGCTGCCCATGGCCACCAGTCAGGATCACAAACGGGTCGGTGACGGCGATACCGGCCTCAATACCGGTGGTATGGGCGCTTACTCCCCGGCGCCGGTAGTGACTGCTGACGTGCACAAGAAGGTCATGGAGCAGGTCATCATGCCGACCGTGCGTGGCATGGCGGCCGAAGGCAATGTCTACACCGGGTTCCTCTACGCCGGTCTGATGATCGATGGCGAAGGTAACCCCAAGGTGATCGAGTTCAACTGCCGCTTCGGCGACCCCGAGACCCAGCCTATCATGCTGCGGATGCAGTCCGATCTGGTGGAACTCTGCCTGGCGGCCTGCGAAGGCAAGCTGGATCAGAAAGAGGCCATCTATGATCCCCGTGCCGCCATCGGCGTGGTGCTGGCGGCGGGGGGTTATCCCGGCGATTACAGTACCAATCACCCCATCAGCGGCCTGCCGGTGGATGAGGTGGCCGGTGAGAAGGTGTTCCATGCCGGTACCCGGCTGGAAGGGCATACCAGCCTGACCAAGGGTGGCCGCGTGCTGTGCGCAACCGCCCTCGGCCATACCGTTGCCGACGCCCAGCAGCGTGCCTATCAACTGGCGGCGCGCATCAAGTGGGATGGCGTCTTCTACCGCAAGGATATCGGCTGGCGCGCCATAGAGCGCGAGCAGGAGCAGTAATTTCCAACAGTCGCACACACATGTTCATCAGGGCCTGCGGGCCCTTTTTCACATGCCGCGACCAGTCACCTTGCCCTAGGGTGATCACTCGCCATCTCCCTCACATTTCCCCCTCTCTCGTTACCATTTGTGACAAAAAACAGCAATTTTCACAAACAGTTCACGGTGGCTCATGGCATCATGCCTGTCATGAACACCAAATAAGGGTTCATAGGAAACCAACCAAAAATTGATAAGCATGTCGTTAAATAAGGAAATCCCATGTTGAAAACTGTTCGCCCCCTGTTGCTGCCCCTGATGTTTGGCCTGATGACCCTGCCCGCCATGGCCGGTGAGCTGGAACAGCCGATGAAAAAGATCGGCTTCAACTACAAGCAGGCTGTCAAAGCTGACGATGCAGCCGCCATGGAGAAGCACATCAACGAGATGAAGGCTCAGCTCGACGTTGCCAAGCTGAAGAACATGCCAACCGCCAAGAAAGAGAAGTTCCTGGAAGGCATGAACAAGGTACAGACCGAGCTGGATGCCAGCCTGGCAGCCCTCAAGGCGGGTGACGACGCCAAGGCGCGCGAGCACCTGGCCAAGGTCAATGACCTGAAGAAGGAGTACCACAAATATGCCAAGCAAAAAGGCTGATCCCTTTCACTGGGATAGTCTGGTCCGCCTCACCCACTGGGGTGTGGCGGCTGCCTGTGTCGGCAATCTCTGGCTCAACGAAGCCGGCGAGGAGTGGCATGAATGGCTGGGGTATACCGCCATGACACTGATCGGCCTGCGCCTGGTGTGGGGGCTCTCTTTCGCCAAGGGCCATGCCCGGCTGCGAGCCTTGATCCCGAGCCGGGCAGATTTTCGCCAGCAGGCCGTGGCGTTGCATGAACGCACCCCGGCAACCCCCGGCCATCATGGCAGCGGCAAGCTGGCGGTATGGGCGCTCTGGCTGACCATACTGGCCACCGCAGGTAGCGGCTGGTTTCAGAACACTGAGCTGGGCTTTGAACTCGGGGCCGACGACTGGCACCTCTGGTGTACCTGGGCGCTGCAAGGGCTGATCGCGCTGCATCTGACTGCTCTCGCATTCACCTCCTGGCGCCAACGCAGCAATCTGGTGGCGCGCATGTTGCCTTCGGTACGCGGCAAGCGTGCGCAGCAAGCGCCAGCGAGTCAGGATCAACACTCCTGATATGTCAGACAGACCCGCGCCCCTGGCCGGGTCTGTCCCTTGTCGACTCGCCCCCCTCCCGCCCTGGTCCCGCAGACATGCTTTTACCCTATTTCTATGCAGGAGCACCCATGAAACAGCTTGAGACTCAAGGCAGAGGGCAGGATAGAAGAGGCTCGCCAGCACGGCCTGCTGCAACTCATCGCGCATCCACGACATGCCGGGCTGCATTACGAAGTTGCCTGCCTGCACGATAACCTGGGACGAGAGGCACAGGCCATTCCACTCTACCAACAGGCTATCGCACTGGGGCTGACGGATGAGTCTCTGCGTGGCGCCTGGCTCGGCCTTGGCAGCGCTTATCGCACCACAGGGTAATACCCGGAGGCGCTAGCCGCCTTCGAGCAAGGACTGGCCCGTTTCCCCGATGCCAATGAGTTCAAGGTGTTTCGCGCTATGGTTTGTTACAACCTGGGGCGCAACAAGGAGGGGATGGAGAGCCTGCTGGCGGTACTGGCAGAGACGGCGACAGATCCGGCTCTGGCACCTTACCGACACGCCATCACCCTCTATGCCGCCGATCTGGATCGACGCTGGTAAATAGCCAGCAACAAAAAGGCCGCTCATCATGAGCGGCCTTTTTGCGAAATTTGGTGGCCCCTGCCCGACTTGAACGGGCGACCAATCGATTATGAGTCGTGAATTTAACGTTTTCACAACGTTTCACCCTGTCTCAGGTTTGGTATAAAAACCCCTTAAATCACAGACATATAGAAAAATCACTTGTATCATTGAGTCTCACAAAGTATCAGGTAGCTTCACCTTAAAAGCACCCATTACAGCACCCAATTTAACGTTTGGGTGCCTTTAGCTGAGACCAATCGACTATGCCGCTAACACACAACGAGATCGCCGCGCTGGTGGCGAAAGAAAGCGCCTATTACAAGATGGATGATGACCGTACCCGTGGGGCTGGTGGGTTAGGCGTCAAGGTGTTGCCGAGTGGCGGCAAGATGTTTGTGTTTCGCTATACCCGCAACGAGAAACGCGCCTTCATTCAGCTTGGCCGCTTTCCGACCCTCTCCCTTGCCGATGCCCGCGAAAAGGCCAAGGCATTCAGCCAGATGATCCGTGATGGCCTAGACCCCAAAGATGAGCTGACGCGCCAAACCAGAGAGCGGGATCAAGAGCAGCGGGAGCATGAACAGCAAGGCACTATTGAACAGCTATTCAAAAGCTACACCGAGCAGATGAAGAAGGATGGCAAGCGCACCTATGCCGCCGTGTTGCTGGCCTTGGAGAAAGAGGCGTACCCAGTAATCAAACCCACGACCAAAGCCAAGGACGTGACCGCGCACGACATAAAAATCATTCTGGCGCACATGATCCGCCGTGGTGCTGCTACCCAATCTAATCGCGTTAGAAGTTACCTGATGGCAGCTTTCAGTTATGGCCTCAAGCATGACAACGACCCCGCCAATTTCATAGACGATGCCAAATTCGGCTTGGTGCTTAATCCGGTGGCAGCCATACCCAAGCAAAAGGCCGCCGAGCGTGTTGGGGAACGTTTCCTGACGTGGGCAGAGGCTCGCCAGTTGCTCGATGATATGGAGCGGCCCACCAGCTTAGGTTTGACCCTACGCAGCCTGACCCGACTCTGTTTCTTCACGGGCGGCCAACGTCCCTATGAACTCGCCGCCTCACGCTGGGCAAGTATCGACTGGCAAGGCAAGACCCTGACCATTACCGCCGAGCTTTCCAAAAATGGCCGCCCCCACCTGATCCCGCTCACTGATAGCGCCTTGCGGGTGCTGAGAGAGCAGCAAGCGGCGGCGGGGGAAAGTCCCTTTATCTTTGCTCACGCCACCAAACCGAACGAGCCTATGCCGATGGCGTCATTAAGCCAAGCCGTTGACCGTTACCGCAAACGCACCGAGATAGCCCACTTCATCCCCCGCGATTTCCGCCGTACCTGTAAAACCCTGATGGGTGAGCTTGGCATAGCCAAAGACCTGCGCGACCGCCTACAGAATCACGCCCTGAATGACGTATCGAGCAAACACTATGACCGCTATGAGTACCTGCCTGAGAAGCGGCGAGCCTTGGAGCTATGGGAGCGGCGGCTGCTGGATCTCGCAGCGGATAACGTGGTCAGTGTGAAGTTTGGGGATCAGCGATGAGTCAGCCATTTATCAGCCAAGTATTGAAAGAACCATTGACCCCTAAAGAATTAAATAAACATTGGCGGGAACTGGGCCGCTGTGAGTTTGGTGCCGAGTATTGCCGTTCGGGGGGCTTGATGGAGAACTGTGAAGTTTTGGCGCTCTTACAAATACGAGCATTGCACGCAATCAACAACCGATGGACCACGATAGGCCAATCAAGAGATTGGCAGACAAAGCGAAATCAGCTATCACCTGAGCGCCAAAGATGGTGTGAAGTGAGTCTGTGCGTACAAATGGCTGAATTAGCCCCCGATATGAGAACAAGTTACAAGCATGAGTGGCAAGTGGGGCATCAAAGCCCCAGAGGGGTAAAGCCTAGTCATCAAACTGACCTCATAGATGATTGGCTTCGTGGCATAGTTAAAAACTATGAACGCCGGATAGAAAATGAAGAGCGGATTGGCTTGTCGATAATGTTGCATGGGGAGGTAAATGTTTATCCGAGCGAGATCGTCAATGCGGCCAAGTTACTCGCCAAGGTCAAGGAAACCGAGGAAAGGGAACGTGATGACGTTTCCAAGGCTTTGCTGACCTCAATAGAAGAGGCTAGGGCCAAATTCGGCCAATTTGGGATTGGAACGCGCAGTACAAAAGATAATGCCAAGTGGATTCTCTTGTTAGCCGATGCTTGGGGTCTTGAGCCCACTCTTATTAGCTTGGCAACGAGAGCAATTAAACGAAATACTGGGGGGCAACAATAGCGGAAATTTTGTCCCTTTGATTTTTCAGAAATCTGTTTTCATAGCTCCGAAGAAGCCACGGCTAGAGACCCGATGGCATTAGGAGATATTTCATGTTAATCCCGATTTCAGAAGTAACCCGCCGTCTTGGTGTTAGCCGTTCAACCTGTGAACGACTACGCAGGAATCCAGCCGCAAACTTTCCGCAAGCCATCTATATAGGCCCTAACTCCGTGCGATTTGATGCCGATGAACTGGCCGCATGGATTAACTCTCGCCGCAAAGGGGAGGCAGCATGATGATTAACAACTGCGCTCCGGCTTTGGCATTCCCCCGCCTCAACTGCAAAGCCCGCATGGTGCTGGCTTTGCTCTTACGTGATGAGTCCGTTACGGAAAAGGAGCTTTGCCGCCAGTTCGGCCATAACTACCGATCTTTGCTACAGCGTCTTGAAGGCGATCGCTATCTGTGGCGAATCATTAACGTGTTGGGGGCTGACGGCAAGATTCTTGCCCGCAAGCTGGACGACCGTCACAAGTCAGGGGATCTGCGCCTTGATGCCCAAGCCCGCCATGAGCGGCGGGTCGAGCTGAGAACCAAGAGCGCCGCCCAAGCCATCAACGAGGCACAAAGGGCCGCTAGAGCATCGGTCGAGAAGCTGGAGGCTATTGAGCTGCTGGAAGTGTTTAACGCCAAAAACGAAAGCGCCCCGAGCGAGCCCGAGGCGTAAATTGTAAGCCTGCTGGTGGCCGTCCTCGACAAAGTAGGGCCACCAGCACCATTGAGCATATCACCCATGATGAAAACCACCAACGGCAAGCCTTGTCGCCTGTTGCTATGCCCGTTCGCTGGCCTGATACGGCGTGAAACGATTTACGTTAATTGGGACATGCTAATTGGGATTGATGAACAGGGGAAACCCCAGTATTGGCGGGGCCTAGCTGGGAGCGAAAAACCGGAAAACAGGGCGGTTTTTTATAATATCTATATGAGGAAAGGTTCAGGTTTAGAGGTCTACCTAGTTGAGGCAGAAAACACGGCGAGGGCGGCCCTATGATGTTAGCTGATGGCCTGCCAAGTGCTGTTGCTGCCAAGATCACAGGCAAAACCAAGCGTAAGCAAGGCAAGCGTTATGGCCACGTAACCCACCAGCCCGTTTACTGCTATCAAGGGAAGAATTATTCGATCAACACCACGCCAGCGAGCGGCTGTTACACCAAACCATTGAGCGAGATGATCCGGCGCATCATGGAGGCGGTGGCGCGTTATCGGCGGGTGCTGTTTGTTCGGCTCGACCTGAGCATGGGCGAGGGAGAAGCCACCAGCGAGCGCCTGAGCGCATTCTTAAAGCAAGCTGGCCGCTATGTAACGAGAGAGCACGGAACGCGATTAGAATACGTGTGGTGTCGTGAGCAGGAGAAAGCCAAGCGCCAGCACTACCATATGGCCCTTCTCATAGACGGCGACAAGCTACGTCACCCCGCCCGATTGTATGAGGAATTAGCCGAGATTTGGCAGCGTAAAGGGGGGCGCTTATCCATTCCCGAGAACGGCTATCTGATGACTGACAGCCACAATATCGCCGAGGCTGTTTACCGTATCTCATACCTTGCCAAGGAGCGGGGCAAAGGCTACCGACCGGATGGGGTGCGTGATTTCGGCTACTCGCAAATTAAGCAAAGCATTCGATTTGAATGAATTTGAACAGGCCCGCCCCCATTGAGGAAAATTTGAGGGAATTGAACAGAAATTGAAGAGACCACGGCTAGACCACTTAAGGCTCAATTCATGACTTTTTAGCCAACCAGACTACAAAAATGGTGAGCAGTAAGCCACTTATACACAGTAACCAGAACGGTAAGAAGATGATCACGTACAACAAGCGGTAGATACCGAATAACTTTATTTTTTTACACACGCTCCCACAACATCACCAACCATCGAACGAGAAGTTGACCATTTATTATCCGTTGAGTTTATTGTTTTGGTATAGAGCACCTTTCTATCACGGGTTATCGACCAAGTTTCGACTGTAGTCCAGCGATCATCACTGTACAGCCCGATTAACGTGTCACCCGACACTGGCATATAAAACATGTCACCAGTCATAATGCTTTTACCGACGCTGGTGACATTTCCATCCTTTCCATCAATGGATACTTGGAAGACGCCATTCGTGAATTGGTCTTTATCGAACGCATATTTATCACTAGCTATTGCGCCATAGCCGCTTAGGTTAGTGACAACCCAGCAATCTGCGATGGAATGGGGCGAATATGCCCCCAGTAGCAATCCCAACATGGCTAAAAATCGCACTATCTTACATCCCTAGGCTAATCGAGTGTCTCATTGAGCACCATGTTATCAACTTGAGCTGATCAAGTCCTCCCCCCTACTGCGCAAGTGGTAGCAAATCGCAAAGGAGGGGGATAGGGAGGGGTAGCATCATCTTAAAAGCACCCATTAAAGCACCCAAAAACGTCAGATAAGCAAAAGGCGTAGCGGTTACTAACCTGCTACGCCTTTCTGAAATTGGTGGCCCCTGCCCGACTTGAACGGGCGACCAATCGATTATGAGTCGACTGCTCTAACCAACTGAGCTAAGGGGCCAGATTGTTGGTTTTGCGGCGTGGATTATAGGAGATGTGGAGAAGCCAGTCTATAGGCAGATCAACCACTTGGCGACATTTTGTCCACTTTCCTGCCAATATTCCTGCCAACCGGCTCACGTCCCATAAAGTCCGGATAAAACAAAGCCCCGCATAGCGGGGCTTTTGAGACGACGGCTCTGGGCACATACCAGGGACTATTCGTCCAGGAAGCTGCGCAGCACTTCCGAACGGCTCGGGTGGCGCAGTTTGCGCAGTGCCTTGGCTTCGATCTGACGAATACGCTCACGGGTGACGTCGAACTGCTTGCCCACTTCCTCCAGGGTGTGGTCAGTGTTCATGTCGATCCCGAAACGCATCCGCAGCACCTTGGCTTCGCGGGCGGTCAGACCTGCCAGCACTTCGCGAGTCGCATTGCGCAGGCTTTCGCTGGTCGCGGCATCCGCCGGCAGAGCCAGTGTGGTATCTTCGATGAAGTCGCCCAAGTGAGAGTCTTCATCATCACCGATGGGCGTCTCCATGGAGATGGGCTCCTTGGCGATCTTCAATACCTTGCGGATCTTGTCTTCCGGCATGCCCATGCGCATGGCCAGCTCTTCCGGGTTCGGTTCGCGACCCATCTCCTGCAGCATCTGACGGGAGATACGGTTGAGCTTGTTGATAGTCTCGATCATGTGTACCGGGATACGGATGGTACGGGCCTGATCCGCGATGGAGCGGGTAATGGCCTGACGGATCCACCAGGTAGCGTAAGTCGAAAACTTGTAGCCACGACGGTATTCAAACTTGTCTACCGCCTTCATCAGACCGATGTTGCCCTCCTGGATAAGATCCAGGAATTGCAGACCACGGTTGGTGTACTTCTTGGCGATAGAGATAACCAGACGCAAGTTGGCCTCAACCATCTCTTTCTTCGCACGGCGGGCCTTGGCCTCACCTATGCTCATGCGGCGGTTGATATCCTTGATCTGGGCGATGGAGAGACCAGTCTCCTCTTCGATCTGCTGCAGCTTGCCGATGGAACGCAGCACGTCTTCATCCATCTCGACCAGACGGGGAGACCAGGCTTTGCCAGCCTGTTTCTGGTATTCAAACCAGGCCGTTTCACACTCGTTGTTGGTGAAGGCCGCGACGAAGGTTTTCTTCGGCATCTTGGCCTGCTCAACGCAGAGTTTCATGATGATGCGCTCCTGAACACGGACCCGCTCCATCATCCCACGCATGTTGTTGACCAGACGATCGAACTGCTTGGGCATCAGGCGGAATTGACGGAATACGTCGGCCAGCAAAGCAATCGCGGCCTGGGTATCTTCGTGCGCGCGGCCATTCTTCTGAATGGAGAGGCGCGTTACCTCATACTGGGCACGCAGCTCACCAAACTTCTCGCGAGCAACTTCCGGATCCGGACCACCGTCACCGTCGTCGTCCGAGCTTTCGCCGTCGTCGTCTTCATCTTCGTCTTCATCTTCATCTTCGTCGGCCAGATCGGCTTCGCCGAGTTCAGAACCAATGTGAGTCGCGGTCGGCGCGACGTCATCGGTTTCGTTAGGATCGATGAAACCCGAGATGATGTCGGACAGGCGCAGCTGTTCTGCTTCGTATTTATCATACTGCTCAAGCAGATAGGTAATCGCTTCCGGGTACTCGGCAACGGAGCTTTGCACCTGGTTGATACCGTCTTCGATCCGCTTGGCGATGTCGATTTCGCCTTCGCGGGTCAGCAGTTCGACGGTACCCATTTCCCGCATATACATGCGGACGGGATCGGTCGTACGACCAATCTCAGATTCAACAGATGCCAGTGCCTGGGCAGCTGCTTCGGCAGCGTCCTCATCGGCGGTACCACCTTCAGCCATGATAAGGTCATCAGCATCCGGGGCGTTTTCAACCACCTGAATACCCATATCGTTGATCATCTGGATGATGTCTTCGATCTGGTCAGAGTCGACAATGTCTTGCGGGAGGTGATCGTTCACCTCGGCATAGGTCAGGTAGCCCTGTTCTTTACCTTTGGCAACGAGGAGTTTAAGCTGAGACTGCGGGGTTTGCTCCATAGAACTCATCCGGTTGGTGATGCTAGGTTGCGCGTACAGTGCGCTGCTGCGCAAATAGCCAATTCTAATAGAAAACCGCCAGACATGCTATGTCTGGTTGCGGCGTCGGTCATGAGAAACCCCTGCCCGCAGTATTGTCGGGGCCAGGCGGTTATAAAATTTTTGCTTTTAATCCCGTCGATTCGGGCAACGGTATTCATATTGGGACTAATCACTCAGATATCAAGCCCCACTCTCATTTCTTTTCTCAATCTGTACCTCTCTGATCAGCATCATCAGCTCTTGCGTTTCCTCAGAGCTTAGCCCTTCCTGAGCCACCTTGGCCTGCAATTCTTCAATTCGCTGCTTCAGAAACTGGTTGATGAAACCGACAAAGGTATCTTGCAGTTCTCCCAGAATATCCGGCTCCTGGTTGAGCTTGATCTCTTCAAACAAGTCGTGCATCGCCAGCTGGGCGAGGATCTCGCCCTCTTTGGTACCGCGCCAGTGCTCCAGCAAAATGCCCGTGGTGATCCCGGGCTGCGCCAGGATCTGCTGATGCAGCTGCAGCAAGAACTTGATTCCTTGTACCCGCAGCCCGGCCAGCTCAGGCATGGCCGGCAGCTCGGCCGTCACCGCAGGGTACTGGATCATCAGAGCCAGTGCCCGACGCAGCGGCGTCAGCTTGGCAGCCTTGGGTTTGGTAAGCTCGGCCTTGGGCTGGCTATTGCGGGCGAACAGTTCGGCGATGCGCTGCTTATTCTCACCCCAGCGCATCATGCTGGAGAGACGGGTGATCAGCCCCTCACGGGTAAACCCTTCCGGTACCCGGCGGATCAACTCGGCAGCCTTATTGGCCACCTCGAACTTGCCCGCCTCACCGGACAGTGCCGCATCCCGCCCCAGACGCTCAAACATGAAGTCGGCGAAAGGCTGGGCCTGGTCCAGCAGGGCTTCAAAGCCCTCCTTGCCAATCTGGCGGACCAGCGAATCGGGATCTTCGCCATCAGGCAGGAACACGAACTTCAGCTCGCGCCCATCCTGCAGATGGGAGAGGGCATTATCCAGCGCCCGCCAGGCCGCCTCACGACCTGCTTTGTCACCGTCGTAGCAGCAGACCACCTCGGCGGTGGTGCGAAACAGGGTGTGGATATGGTCGCTGGTTGTCGCGGTACCCAGCGCCGCCACCGCATAGTCGATGTCGTACTGACCAAGCGCCACCACGTCCATGTAGCCCTCAACCACCAGGATCCTACGCGGATCCTTGTGTGCCTGCTTCACCTCGTAGAGACCGAACAGCTCCCGCCCTTTATGGAAGATGGGGGTCTCTGGCGAGTTCAGGTACTTGGGCGTGCCATCGCCGAGCACCCGGCCACCGAAACCGATTACCCGGCCACGCTTGTCGCGGATCGGGAACATGATGCGATCACGAAAGCGATCATAGCTGCCCGGGCCATTGTCACGGGTGATCAGCATGCCGCCCGAGATAAGCAACTGCTCGTGATCCCGGCTGCCGCCGAAGCGGCGGCGCACCTGATCCCAATCACTGGGGGCGTAGCCGATATTGAATCGTTTGACCACTTCACCGGTCAGACCGCGCCCTTTGAGGTACTCCACCGCATGGGGAGCGCTCTTGAGATTACTCTCGTAGAAGCGGGCGATCTGGTTCATCAGCTCGAACAGATCCTTACTGACGGCCGGTTGGCTATTGGCCGAGCTACCAAAGCTCTGTTCGCGAGGCACCTGCATGCCCTGCATGTTGGCAAGCTCTTCAATGGCATCGGGAAATTCGAGACCGTCGTACTCCATGACAAAACCGATGGCGTTGCCGTGGGCGCCACAACCGAAGCAGTGGTAGAACTGTTTCTCCTGGCTGACGGTAAAAGAGGGACTTTTTTCGTTATGAAAAGGGCAGCAAGCCTGGTAGTTTTTACCGGCTTTTTTCAGCCGCACTCGCGAGTCGATCAGCTCGACTATGTCTGTGCGTACGAGCAGATCATCGATAAAGGATTGTGGGATCCTGCCTGCCATAACCGTCCTGTTTCATTGCGGAGAAAATAAAAAAGCCGCGCATTCCCAGGGAAGCACGGCTTCTTCGACCAAACAAGAGAGTTGCCTGTTACGCCAAGCGGGTTTTCACCTGAGCACTGACGGCGCCCACATCGGCACGTCCCTGAATTTTCGGCTTCAAGACAGCCATGACCTTGCCCATATCAGCCATGACGGCAGCACCACTTTCAGTGATGGCTTGCTCAATCAGTGCGGCAATTTCGTCTGCGGTCAGCTGTTGTGGCAGGAATTCCTGCAGCACAACGATCTCTGCGGACTCTTTGTCGGCGAGATCCTGGCGACCGGCAGCTTCAAATTGGCTGATGGAATCGCGGCGCTGTTTGACCATTTTGATCACGACAGCGAGGATATCCTCATCATTGAGCTCGATACGGGAATCAACTTCACGCAGCTTGATTTCTGCCATCAACAAACGGATCGTCCCCAGGCGAGCCTTATCTCTGGCAAGCATGGCGAGTTTTTGCTGATCCTTGAGTTGATCCTTCAGAGACACGGCATTATCTCCCGATTAGTACAGGCGGATACGACGTGCGTTTTCGCGAGACAGCTTCTTGGCGTGACGCTTTACAGCAGACGCTTTGGCGCGCTTACGAATGGTAGTCGGCTTCTCGTAGAACTCACGGCTACGAACTTCAGACAGGATACCGGCCTTTTCGCAAGAACGCTTGAAGCGACGCAGAGCAACGTCAAACGGCTCATTTTCACGGACTTTGATTACTGGCATGTGCCTTTCACCTCAGTGATATATTGTTAGCTGACCATCAGTCGATCAGCATGTCTTAAAATGGTGCGAAATTATACTCTGGACAGGGAATGAAAGTAAACCCGCAGAGATCGCTCTGGTTTAAAAAACCCGCGAAGGTTACCATAGCCGTCTCATTTTAGCAGTGAAATTTTTTAGCAATGCGTGTATTGGGCATAGAGACATCCTGTGACGAAACAGGGATCGCGATCTTCGACGATCAAAAAGGGATCCTTTCCCATCAGTTATACAGCCAGGTCAAGCTGCATGCGGACTACGGTGGCGTCGTCCCCGAACTCGCCAGCCGGGATCATGTCCGCAAGACGATCCCGTTGATCCAGGCCGCATTGCAAGAGGCGGGACTGGGCAAAGATGATATTGATGGCATCGCGTATACCGCGGGCCCGGGTCTGGTTGGCGCCATTTTGGTAGGGGCGACCATAGGCCGCTCGCTGGCGATGGCGTGGAACAAACCTGCCATCGCCGTGCATCATATGGAAGGCCACCTGCTGGCCCCCATGCTGGAAGAGAGAGCGCCCGAGTTCCCCTTCGTGGCGCTGCTGGTCTCCGGTGGCCACTCCATGCTGGTGCGGGTCGACGGTATCGGCAGCTATCAGCTGCTGGGCGAATCCATCGATGATGCCGCCGGTGAAGCGTTTGACAAGACCGCCAAGCTGATGGGGCTGGATTATCCGGGCGGTCCCCTGCTCTCCCGTCTGGCCGAGAAGGGCACCACCGGACGTTTCCACTTCCCCCGTCCCATGACTGACCGTCCGGGGCTCGATATGAGCTTCTCCGGTCTCAAGACCTTTGCTGCCAACACCATAGCCGCCAACGGTGACGATGAGCAGACCCGCGCCGATATCGCCCGTGCGTTTGAAGATGCGGTGGTCGATACACTGGCCATCAAGTGCCGTCGCGCCTTGAAAGAGACCGGCCTCACGCGCCTGGTGGTGGCCGGTGGTGTCAGTGCCAACCGTCACCTGCGTGCCCAACTCGCCGAGCTCATGGAGAGTCTCAAGGGTGAGGTGTTCTATCCACGCACCGAATATTGCACCGATAATGGCGCCATGATCGCCTATGCCGGTATGCAGCGTCTGAAAGCGGGTGTGTTCGAGCCGCTGGCGGTCAAGGCCGTACCACGCTGGCCGCTGGACACCCTGGATCCGGTGTGATCCTGCAGATCCGGCTGCAATGAAAAAGGGGCTGAAGGCCCCTTTTTGGTTGCTGTCAGCAGCGCATATGCGCCCTGATTGGTACTCGCTAGTTGGTCCGAAACAGCGCCTCGATGGAGAGCCCCTGCCCCATCAGGATCTCCCGCAGGCGACGCAGTCCTTCCACCTGGATCTGGCGTACCCGCTCCCTGGTCAAGCCGATCTCGGACCCCACGTCTTCCAACGTGGCCGGTTCATAACCGAGCAGGCCAAAACGACGAGCCAGCACCTCACGCTGCTTGGGATTTAGCTCCTCCAGCCAGTGCACAATGCTGGCACGCATATCGTCATCCTGCGACTCCAGCTCGGGCCCCATACCACGTTCATCAGAGAGCACATCCAGCAGCGCCTTGTCGCGATCTCCGCCTATTGGGGTATCCACGGAGGTGATCTTCTCGTTAAGCTTGAGCATGCGATTCACGTCGTCTACCGAGCGATCCAGCGCAAAGGCGATGTCCTCTGCGGTTGGTTCATGATCGAGGCGATGAGAGAGTTCACGAGCAGTACGCAGATAGACGTTCAGCTCCTTGACCACATGGATGGGCAGACGGATGGTGCGAGTCTGGTTCATGATGGCCCGCTCTATGGTCTGGCGGATCCACCAGGTAGCATAGGTGGAGAAACGGAAGCCGCGCTCGGGGTCGAACTTCTCGACTGCGCGAATAAGACCGAGGTTGCCCTCTTCAATAAGATCCAGCAGCACCAGGCCGCGGTTGTTGTAGCGACGGGCGATCTTAACCACCAGTCGCAGGTTTGATTCGATCATGCGCTTGCGGGCGGCTTTATCACCTCGCAAGGCACGACGGGCGTAATAGACCTCCTCTTCGGCAGTGAGGAGGGGGGAGAAGCCAATCTCCCCCAGGTAGAGCTGGGTGGCATCCATCACCTTGTTCAGTTCCGGTGCCATCAGTTCATCGGAGATGGTCTCTTCCACCTCGGCGACGACCTCGCCCAACTCTTCTACTTCATGGGACTCGGATTCGGCGTCAAACTCTAACTCTGCATCCTGCATAACCAGTTGTTCTTGGCTCATGGCGTGTCTCCCTGACCTGAACCAGAGTAAGACTTAACTCTCTGGGGTTAACGCTTTGGCAAATGGCTCATCGGGTTTATCGATTTGCCTCGATACCGGATTTCAAAGTGCAATCGCACATCCGGTGCGTCCGTGCTACCCATCTTGGCAATGACTTCTCCGCCCTTGACGCTATCCCCTTCCCTAACCCGCAACTCATCATTGTGAGCGTAGGCAGAGAGGTAGTCGTCATCATGCTTGAGGATAATCAGCTTGCCATAACCCCTTAGTGCGCTACCCGCATAGACGACCTTGCCGCCACTCGCTGCGTAGACGGGTTGCCCCTTCTGACCAGCGATATCTATGCCCTTGTTTCCCTGTTCTGCAACGGAGAAACCCTCGACGATCCGGCCTTGTGTCGGCCAGTGCCAAGATAGTTTCGACTGAGGCTTATTGTCTGTTTTTTGTTCTTTGACCTGAGCGTATTCTTTTGAAGATGGCTGAGCAATCGTTTTCTGTTTGATAAATGGGGTGGTCGTACCTGATGGCGCTGTCGCAAGGGGTTTGGGGCCGGTACTTTGTGGCGTGACCGGACGGGTCGCGGCGACCATCTGGCTACCTCCCGTGCTGGCAGACTGCACATTCAGCACCTGGCCAACCTGGAGTGCATAGGGTGCCTGCAGGCTGTTACTCTGTGCCAGCGTCTGATTCGACATGCCAAACTGACGGCCTATGCTGCTCAGAGTATCCCCAGGGCGAACCTGATAGGTGCCGGCACTGCGTGCAACCGTCTGGCTGCCGGCGGACGAATCGAACCGGATCTGTTGTCCCGGATAGATGTTATAGGGAGGGCTGATGCCGTTGAGGCTGGCCAGAGACGGTACATCATTGCCCGAGTTGAAGGCGATGGAGTAGAGGGTATCCCCTTTTTTCACCGTGTAGCTGTTGCCCTGAATGGCCGGCTGAGCCGTCCCCTGACGAGTCGGTACGGTCGAGACAAGGCGATCATTGCCCAATCCCTGTACCGGAGCAGCAGTCTTGCTGGAAGAGCAAGCGAGCAGCAGCCATGACAACACGACGATACTGCTTCCTTGCCAAACACGCGAACGCATAGTGGATCCTTAACGACTAAACCAGAAATAGGCCACAACGGCCAAACAAATACAGAGCCAGCCCAGCACATCCACATAGTGCATCAGCTTGCGCTCCATCTTCTCACCGCCCCAGCGCATCAGGCCCGCGACCAAAAAGAAGCGCATGCCACGACCGATCAACGAGGTCACGATGAAGGGCAATAGCGCCATTTGCAACAGGCCTGCCGTGACGGTAAACACCTTGTAGGGGATCGGCGTGAAGCTGGCAATAAAAATCACCCAGATGCCCCACTGCTCGAACCACTGCCGGGCCAGGCTAATCTTCTCTTCATATCCCACCGAGGTAACCAGCGGCTGCACCACGGGCTCCCACAGGGCATAACCGAGTGCATAGCCAAACAGCGCCCCCAATACGGAGAAGATCGTCGCCAGTGCGGCGTAGTGCCACGCCTTGTGCGGCCTGGCCAGCGCCATGGGCGCCAGCATCACGTCCACCGGGATCGGCCAGAACACCGACTCGGCAAAGGCGGTGATCGCCAGATAATAAGGGGCATACTTGTGGCGGGCCCACTGCATCACCAGCACGTACAAACGAGAAAACAAGGTCACTCAACATCTCCGTCGATCAGGGGAACAAACCTTACCGGCTCCAGGATCTTGCTGGTCAGCTGGGAGCCGGATCGCTCGATCAGCTGCAACATCTGCTGGCTGTCCCCCACCGGCAGTACCAGACGGCCGCCATCGGCCAGTTGATCGGTCAGGGCGGTGGGCACTTCGCTGGCCGCCGCCGTCACCAGGATCGCATCAAACGGCCCCTTGTTGGGCCAGCCCAGCCAGCCGTTGCCGTGCTTGGCGGAAACATTGTGCAGATCGAGCTGCCGCAACCGGCGTCTGGCCTGAAACTGCAGCGACTTGATCCGCTCCACTGTGTAGACATGCTCCACCAGATGCGCCAACACCGCCGTCTGATAACCGGAACCAGTACCAATCTCCAGCACATGGGCAGGAGCATTCTGGATCAGCAACTCGGTCATCCGCGCCACCATATAAGGCTGGGAGATGGTTTGACCGTGGCCGATGGGCAACGCCGTGTTGTCCCAAGCCTTGTGGGCCATGGCTTCATCCACAAACAGCTGGCGCGGCACTTTCGCAATCGCCGCGAGTACGCGGAAATCACGAATGTCCTGCGCGATCAGCTGGTTTAACAGGCGCTGTACTATCACACCTTCATCCCTGCAGGTCTAACCAAGCCCCCAGACCCGCCAGACTGCTGTAAGCAGTCATATCGATGGTCAGGGGGGTGATCGAGACGTAGCCCTGCTCGATGGCGGCAAAATCCGTGCCTTCTCCCGCATCCTGCTGACTGCCGGGGGGGCCTATCCAGTAGATGGGCTGACCACGGGGATCCTCGGTACGGATCACCGACTCCGCCCGATGACGATTGCCAAGACGAGTCACTCTGATCCCCTTGATCTGCTCGAGGGGCAAGTCCGGCACGTTGACGTTGAGGATCTGATCGGCGGGCAGCGGGTGCACCATCATGCCCTTCACCAGTAGGGCCGCATAGTGGGCCGCGCTGGCGAAGTGGGTCTTGCCTACCAGCGAGATGGCCAGCGAGGGAAAGCCGAGGTGACGCCCTTCGGTAGCCGCCGCGACCGTGCCAGAGTAGATGACATCATCCCCCAGGTTGGCACCGTGGTTGATGCCCGCCACCACCATGTCGGGTTCAGGGCGCACCAGTTCGTTGACCGCCAGATGCACGCAGTCAGTCGGCGTTCCCTTCACCGCATAGCTCTCGATCCCATTAAAGCCGGTTTCGCTGAGGCGAGTAACCCGCAGCGGCACCTCCAGCGTCAGGGAGTGACTCGCGCCGCTGCGGTTGCGATCCGGCGCGACAACGATGACCTCGCCGCAGGCCGTCAACGCATCGCTGAGGGCACGGATCCCCTCGGCATGCACCCCATCGTCATTACTGACCAGAATTCGCATCGGACTGATTCCTGAAACCATGATCGGCCTCTTCGGCCTGCATTAATTCGCGTACCACACTGGTGGCAAAGGCGCCGGCCGGCAGGAAGAACGACAGGGTCAACGCCTCGTCGTCCAGCTGCCAGCTCATCTGCCCCGGCTTGAGCAGGAGCGGACGACGGTCCTGCTCCAGGCCAGCCTTCTCCAGGCCGTCGCACCAGTCGCGGTAAGGCACCAGCACGGCCTGCTCGAACTCGGCGGCCGCCCCCTGGCTCGCCAGCCGGCCACGACCCCATTGGGGGGCGGTCAGCTGCACATCACCGGAGGCGAGACGGGCCTCGAGCTCAGGGGTCAGCAGCTCTTCGCTGAAGATGGAGTGGCTGCCCTTGAGCATCACGCAATCACCGGCCAGCAGCTGGTGAGCCAGCCCCTGTTCGATGCGGGTGCTGACAATGGCATTGAACAGCATGCTGCGGGCGGCAGAGAGGTAGAGGGAGCGCTTGTTGCGATCATGGATCCGCTTGCCGGCAAACATCGCCTTGGCCGCTTCCAGGTTGTTGCCACCACGGCCAAAACGCTGCTCACCGTAATAGTTCGGCACCCCCTGGCTGGCGATAGCCTGTAGGCGTGACGCCAGTCCCTCGGCCTGTTCCAGCCCGGTCAGACGCAGGGTGAAGTGGTTGCCCTTGAGGTAACCAACCCGCAATTTGCGGTTATGGCGCCTGGCTTGCAAGATCTGGATGCTATCGCTCTGGATGACCGAGAGGTCCGGCTCACTCTTGCCTGGCAGGTGAATGCCAAACCACTGCTCGGTCACGGCGTGGCGATCCTTGAGGCCAGCCCAGGTCACTGCGTTGCGATTGACCCCGGCCGCATCGGCCAGCAGGCCCGCCACCCAGGCGGTGTTTTCGCCGGTTTTACGCACCCGCACGAAAATGTGTTCACCCTCGCCACAGGGCTCGAAGCCAAGATCCTCAACCACCACGAAATCACTGGCCTCGGCCTTGAGAATGCCACGGGCGGTGGGCGCCCCGTGCAGATAACTGAGTTGTTCCAACATTATTGTTTCACCAGTAAGACGACGGCTTCGGTGGCGATCCCTTCCTTGCGCCCCGTAAACCCGAGTTGTTCTGTGGTAGTCGCCTTGACATTCACACGGTGCAAATCACACATCAGGTCGGCGGCCAGCACGGCGCACATGGCGTCGATATGGGGTGCCATCTTGGGGGCCTGGGCTATGATGGTCACGTCCAGATTGCCGATGACATAGCCTGCCTTTTTTACTCGGGCAAATACGTCCCGTAGCAGGATCCGGCTGTCGATCCCCTTGAATTGCGCGGCGGTATCGGGAAAGTGGCGGCCTATATCACCGGCACCGATGGCGCCCAGCAGGGCATCGCTCACCGCGTGCAGCACCACATCGCCGTCGGAGTGGGCCAGCAGGCCCTGTTCGTACGGCACAGCGACGCCACCCAGCATGCAGGGACCAACCCCACCAAATTTGTGTACATCAAAACCATGACCAATGCGCATCATCAGCTGCAACCTCCCAACATGCTGAAACCAACCCCATCAATTTTGTGTACGTCCACACCATGTCCAATCCGGATCATGCTAACTCCTTGTTCGGGCCTGTTTGTTCGAGACAGTCTGTTCTGACTGAGGAGCTTATGCCTGCTGGCTTAAAAACAGCCCCGCCAGGGACAGATCCTCCGGCCGGGTCACCTTGATATTGTCGGCACGCCCTTCCACCATGCGCACGGTGAAACCGGCACGCTCCATGGCAGA
The DNA here is from genome assembly GCF_029237385.1 of Aeromonas sp. 1HA1. Classification (NCBI taxonomy): domain Bacteria; kingdom Pseudomonadati; phylum Pseudomonadota; class Gammaproteobacteria; order Aeromonadales; family Aeromonadaceae; genus Aeromonas; species Aeromonas sp. 1HA1. The sequence continues at coordinate 58,910 of NZ_JAACGC010000011.1, read as the reverse complement.
GGCCTCGTCGGTCATGATGGCCCCCAAGGCCAGCCCCTCCTCCAGCGCCCGCAACAGGGTACGGCTGGGGAACATCTGCGGCGTCAGGGCATGCCAGAGCTGCTCGCGATCGACGGTGCCGAGTATGTTGCCCATGGCGTCTGAACGCTTCATGGTGTCGCGCACCCGGCTACCCAGAATGGCGCCACCACACGGGATGGCGGTGGCGATGAGCCGGTCAAGGTCGCCGTGGGTCAGACAGGGACGGGCGGCATCGTGCACCAGCACCCACTCCCCCTCTGCCAAGTGCAGCGCATTGAGAACGGAAAAGGCGCGCTCGGCGCCCCCCTCTACCCGCAGGACACGCGGGTCTGTCGCAACGGGCAGGGCATCAAACCAGCGATCGTGAGGAGCCAGCGCCACTATCACCTGGGTGATGGCCGGGTGAGACAGCAGGGCGCCGAGGGTATGCTCGAGAATGGTCTGTCCCGCCAGTTGCAGATACTGTTTCGGACAATCGGCGCCCATCCGGCTGCCAATCCCGGCGGCGGGGACTATGGCGGTCAGCCCGGTCTGGCGATCAGTCATCGTAGGCTGCATCTCCCGAGCTGGAGCCCTTGTCCTTATCCTTGGGGATGATCCGGTAGAAGGTCTCGCTCTGCTTGATGTAGCCGAGATCGTTGCGCGACAGCTCCTCTATGGCTTCAAGACCCGAGGTCAGATCGTCAATCTCGCGATAAATCAGGTCGTTGCGGTCCTTGAGTACCAGATTGTCCTGCTGCTGCCGGGAGATGGCGTCGGACAATTCGTGATAATCGGACAGGCCATTCTTCCCCAGCCAGAGGTCATATTGAAGCCCTCCCAACAGGAAGAGCAGGATAAGAGTGAGTAGCCGCATGCACTGAGTCTCCTTCAAGCGGCCTAGTTTCCCATATTCGCAGGCAAGACAAAAGGAAGCCTGTGTCCCGGATGGGCAGGGCCGGAATAAAAAATGCAGAAACGGCGCCCGGCGATGACGGAAACGAAAAAGCCCCGCCATATTGGCGGGGCTTTGAGCAGATTAAGGGCGGGCTGAAATTAAGCCTGGCCTTTCACTTCTTTCAGACCGTTGAACGGAGCTTTGGCACCCAGAGCTTCTTCGATACGGATCAGCTGGTTGTACTTGGCAACACGGTCAGAACGGCTCATGGAACCGGTCTTGATCTGGCCTGCAGCGGTACCAACAGCCAGGTCGGCGATGGTCGCGTCTTCGGTCTCACCGGAACGGTGGGAGATGACGGCAGTGTAGCCAGCGTCTTTGGCCATCTTGATGGCAGCCAGGGTTTCGGTCAGGGAACCGATCTGGTTGAACTTGATCAGGATGGAGTTGGCGATGCCGTTGTCGATGCCGCGCTTCAGGATCTTGGTGTTGGTTACGAACAGGTCGTCACCCACGATCTGGATTTTCTTACCCAGCTCTTTGGTCTGGTAAGCGAAACCGTCCCAGTCAGATTCGTCCAGGCCATCTTCGATGGAGACGATCGGGAACTTGGTGGTCAGGTCAGCCAGGTAGTCGGAGAACTCGTTGGAGGTGAAGATACGACCTTCGCCCTTCAGGTTGTACTCTTTCTTCTCGGCGTCGTAGAACTCGGAAGCTGCGCAGTCCATGGCCAGGGTGATGTCTTTACCCAGTACATAGCCAGCAGCGGCAACGGCTTCAGCGATCACTTCCAGCGCTTCGGCGTTGGATTTCAGGTTGGGAGCGAAACCACCTTCATCACCCACAGCAGTGTTGTAGCCCTTGGACTTCAGCACTTTGGCCAGGTTGTGGAACACTTCGGCACCCATGCGAACGGCTTCTTTCAGGGTCTTGGCGCCAACTGGCTGGATCATGAACTCCTGGATGTCGACGTTGTTGTCGGCGTGCTCACCACCGTTGATGATGTTCATCATCGGCAGCGGCATGGAGTAAACACCGGCGGTGCCGTTCAGCTCGGCGATGTGAGCGTACAGCGGCAGGCCTTTGGCAGCGGCGGCGGCTTTGGCGTTGGCCAGGGAAACAGCCAGGATGGCGTTAGCGCCAAACTTGGATTTGTTCTCGGTGCCGTCGAGGTCGATCATGATCTGGTCGATAGCAGCCTGGTCTTTGGCATCTTTACCCAGCAGAGCTTGAGCGATCGGGCCGTTGACGGCGGCGAGGGCTTTCAGAACGCCTTTACCCAGGAAACGGCTCTTGTCGCCGTCACGCAGTTCCAGCGCTTCGCGGGAACCGGTGGACGCGCCAGACGGCGCGGCTGCCATACCAACAAAACCACCTTCCAGGTGAACTTCGGCCTCAACGGTCGGGTTACCACGGGAGTCGATGATTTCACGACCGATCACTTTAACGATCTTGGACATGTGTATTTCCTCAGGTTTCGTAAAAAAACAACAAAAATATGCCAAAAAAAGCGGCTGTGGCACAGAGCCTCAACCGCATTTATTTTAAATTACTTCAGATTACGCTTCTGATACTCGCCTGCCGCCTTCACAAAACCGGCGAACAGGGCGTGGCCATCACGGGGAGTCGAGGTGAACTCCGGGTGGAACTGCGCCGCCACGAACCAGGGGTGATCCGGGATCTCGATGATTTCCACCAGTTTCTTGTCGGCGGAGAGACCGGTCACTTTCAGACCTGCCGCTTCAATCTGCGGCAGCAGCTTGTTGTTCACTTCGTAACGATGACGGTGGCGCTCGTAAATGGTCGGGCTGCCGTACATCTGACGCACCTTGGAATCGTCGACCAGGTGGCAGAGCTGGGAGCCCAGACGCATGGTGCCGCCCAGATCGGACTTCTCGGTACGAGTCTCGACGTTGCCTTCGTCATCCACCCACTCGGTGATGAGACCGACGACCGGATAGGCGCAATCTTTCTTGAATTCGGAGGAGTGAGCCCCTGTCATGCCCGCCACGTTGCGTGCAAATTCGATCATGGCAACCTGCATGCCGAGGCAAATACCCAGATAAGGGATCTTGTTCTCACGGGCATACTGGGCCGCCTGGATCTTGCCTTCCACGCCGCGCTCACCGAATCCACCTGGTACCAGGATCGCATCCAGGCCTTCCAGCAGCTCGGCGCCACGGGTCTCGATGTCCTGGGAGTCGATGTACTTGATGGTGACGGAGAGACGGGTCTTGAGACCACCGTGCTTGAGCGCCTCGTTGACGGACTTGTAGGCATCCGGCAGGGAGACATACTTGCCGACCATACCGATGGTCACTTCCGCAGTCGGGTTGGCCTCTTCGAAGACCACCTGCTCCCACTCGGACAGGTCAGCCTCCTTGCACTCCAGACCGAAACGCTCGGTGAAATAGGAGTCCAGATTCTGGGACTTGAGCAGAGCCGGGATCTTGTAGATGGAGTCGACGTCTTTCATGGAGATGACGGCGCGCTCGGGCACGTTGCAGAACAGGGCAATCTTGGCACGCTCATTGGCCGGAATGGCGCGGTCGGAGCGGCAGATCAGCACATCCGGCTGGATACCGATAGAGAGCAGCTCTTTCACGGAATGCTGGGTCGGCTTGGTCTTCACTTCACCGGCAGCGGCCAGGTAAGGCACCAGGGTCAGGTGCATGAACATGGCGCTGTTGCGACCCACTTCGGCAGCCAGCTGACGAATGGCCTCAAGGAACGGCAGGGACTCGATATCGCCCACGGTACCGCCCACTTCGACGATGGCCACCTGATGACCTTCGGCACCGGCAATCACCCGCTCCTTGATGGCGTTAGTGATGTGCGGGATGACCTGAATGGTGGCACCAAGATAGTCGCCACGGCGCTCTTTGCGCAGCACGTCGGCGTAGATGCGACCAGTGGTAAAGTTGTTGCGGCGAGTCATCTTGGTGCGGATGAAACGCTCATAGTGGCCCAGATCCAGATCGGTTTCGGCCCCGTCCTCGGTTACGAACACTTCACCGTGCTGGGTCGGGCTCATGGTGCCCGGATCCACGTTGATATAGGGGTCCAGTTTCATGATGGTCACATCCAGACCACGGGCTTCCAGAATGGCTGCCAGAGAAGCTGCGGCAATGCCTTTGCCGAGGGATGAAACAACGCCACCAGTTACAAAAATATATTTTGTCGTCATGCTGAACCTGAAAGAAGTTTAGGGAATTTAAGGGGTGCTTCGGGGATGAAGCAGGACGGGGAAACAGTATACCAAAACCCCCTCTCCCAAACAATGAACAAAAATCTATCAGGCTCCCCGCCCCCTCATCTTGCGCCAAATCAACTTTGTTCGGTTTCCTTGGCCTTGTCCCAGGCTGCATCCAGCTTTTCCAGTGAACAATCGGTCATTTTCAGCCCTTCCGCGGCGATAAACTGCTCAACCAGACGAAAGCGACGTTCGAACTTGGTATTGGCACCCCGCAGCACCTGCTCCGGATCCTTGCCAAGATGACGTACCAGGTTGACGGTAGCAAACAAGAGATCGCCGAGCTCATCGCTCACCCGCGCTTCGTCCACATCGGCCATCAGCGCCTCTTCCATTACCTCGTCGATCTCTTCGTGGATCTTGTCTACCACAGGTCCCAGCGTCTTCCAGTCGAAACCAACCGTGGCACAGCGCTTCTGGATCTTGGCCGAACGGGTAAGGGCTGGCAGCGAGAGCGGTATGTCATCCAGCACACTCTGCTGATCCAGCGCAGCCCGCTCTTTGGCCTTTTCGGCCTCCCAGTTCACCTTCACCGCCTGCTCGTCACCGAGATCTGCATCGGAAAACACATGGGGGTGGCGGCGAATGAGCTTTTCGCTCACCGCATCCACGATATCGGCGAAATCGAACAGCCCCTGCTCCTTGCCCAGCTGGGCGTAAAACACCACCTGGAACAGCAAATCGCCGAGTTCCCCCTTCAATCCCTGCCAATCACTGGTTTCGATGGCATCGGCGACCTCATAGGCCTCTTCCAGGGTGTGCGGCACTATGGTCTGAAAGCTCTGCTTGAGATCCCAGGGGCAACCCTGTTGCGGGTCACGCAGGCGAGACATGATATCGAGCAGTTGGGGCAGGTCGTAACGTGGGGGCATGGGATGATTCGCTTTTTGATTCGTACCACAGGGGGAAAACAGTGACCGACCTAGCGGTCGGTCACGGGTTGGTTCTTGATGACAATCAGAGGCGCTTGGCGCTGATCACGTCATTGAGCTGGCTGAGCTTGGCCAACGCCCGGTTGAAGGCGTTGATGTTGTAAATCTCCAGCTCCATGTCGATCTCGGCAGTCTGCTCGCGCACGTTAGAGCGCGAACGCACTCCCATTACGTTTATCTTCTCGTTGGCCAGCACTGTGGTGATGTCTCGCAGCAGACCCGAGCGATCGTTGGAGAGAATGCGGATGGTTAGGCCATAACCACCGGAGTAATTCTCCCCCCATACGGCGTCGATCAACCGCTCCGGGTTACGACGAGAGAGCTCCTTGAGCTGCTCGCAATCATCCCTGTGGATAGACACCCCGCGCCCCATGGTGATGAACCCCTGAATGGTGTCACCGGGGATAGGCTGGCAGCAGCGAGCGATATGGGTCATCAGATTGCCGACCCCTTCCACGACTATGTGATCCTTGGGCTTGGGCCGGAACGGGGTATTGGCCTTCTGCTCCAGTTTTTCCAGCACACGGCGATCTTCTTCCTCCGCCGTCAGCTTGTTGTAACGGGTGTCCAGGTAGTTGAGCAGCTGATTGATGCGGATATCGCCACTGCCGATACCGGCCAGCAGGTCTTCGAGCTCCTCGGCGTGGAAACGCTCAAGAACCACCTTGTCCACCTTGGAGAGGGTCAGGTTATGCCTGTCCAGCTCCTTCTCCAGCAGTTCCTTGCCGGCGGCTATGTTTTTGTCCCGATCCAGCTTTCTGAACCAGGTGGCCACCTTGGCCCGCGCCCGGCTGGAGCGCAGGAAACCCGAGTTGGGGTTCATCCAGTCGCGGCTCGGATTCGGCTCCTTCTGGGTGATCACCTCCACCTGGTCGCCGGTCTGCAGCGCATAGGTGAACGGCACTATGCGGCCGTCAATCTTGGCGCCGATGCAGCGGTGGCCGATCATGCTGTGCACGTGATAGGCGAAGTCGAGCGGGGTGGCCCCCGCCGGCAGATCAATGACATCCCCTTTCGGGGTAAACACATAGACCCTGTCTTCGAACACCTGACTGCGCAGATCCTCGAGCAGGGAGCCGCTTTCGGAGAGATCCTCCTGCCAGGCGAGCAGCTTGCGCAGCCACTCGATCTTGTCTTCAAAGTTGTTGGCCTTGTTGGCGGCCTGAGCCCCTTCCTTGTAACGCCAGTGAGCAGCCACGCCAAGCTCGGCATCCTGATGCATCTGGTCGGTACGGATCTGGATCTCCACCGTCTTGCCCTCGGGCCCCACCACGACAGTGTGGATGGACTGGTAACCATTGGGTTTCGGGTTGGCGACATAATCGTCAAACTCGCGGGGAATATGGTGGAAGTGGGTATGGACTATGCCGAGCGCCGCGTAGCAATCCTGCAGCCGCTTGGTCACCACCCGCACCGCACGCACGTCGAACAGTTCGTTGAATTCGAGGTGCTTCTTCTGCATCTTGCGCCAGATGCTGTAGATGTGTTTCGGGCGGCCATACACTTCCGCCTCCACCCCGGCCTCTTTGAGCCCGTCGCGCAGGGACTGCACGAACTCGCGGATGTAGCGCTCCCGATCGAGGCGCTTCTCGTCGAGCTGCTTGGCAATCTGCTTGTAGGTGTCCGGGTGCAGGTAACGGAAGGCGAGATCTTCCAGCTCCCATTTGAGCTGACCAATGCCGAGCCGGTTGGCGAGCGGCGCATAGATGTTGGTGATCTCCTGGGCCATCAGCACCCGGGTCTCTTCATCCGCCTTCTTGGCCTCACGCAAGCAGGCGATACGCTCCGCCAGCTTGATGACCACGGCGCGCACATCCTCGACCATGGCGAGCAGCATGCGCCGCACGTTGTCGACCTGCTCCGGCGAAGTCTCGCTGCGGTGCAAGGTCTGCAGGGAGCGGATGGCCTCCATCTCCAGCACCCCTTCCACCAGCTTGGCGATCTTGGGGCCGAAGTCTTCGTCCATCCGCTCCTGGCTGATGAGGCCGGCTTCGACGAAGGGGTAGATGATGGCAGCCTTGAGAGTGCCGAGATCCATGCTGAGCATCAGCAGAATGCCCGCCATCTCGACACCACGCACCAGCAGACGGTTGGTGAGCGCCTCGTCACCAAGCGTCAGACAATACTGATAGACGGTTCGCAACTGATCCTTGTCACTGTCACTCAGGGTGAGCGAGCTGACCCACTCTTCCAGGGTGAAGTTGTCTTTCAAATGAATATCGCGAACCGCAACCATGGTATCAATCCTTTAAATTATTGGGCCGAAAGCTGCCGCTTCCTCCCCCTCACCTGATGAGACTGCCTCAGATGGGGATATCTGGAGAACTTTTCAAGGCATATTGTCAATAAAGACAATAGAGTTCTCCAACAGGCCCAGCCGATTTACGAGGGGCTAGATTACCCCAATCACTCAGGCTCCAACAGCCTAACGGACTCCGGATATACCGGATTAAAAGAACATATCCGCCCCCCAACACGTCAGACCAAGGGGTAGGATGACTGAGTTCCTTCACCCTTGGTTAGGCCGTGAATGACCTCGTTTACTCCCGCTCAAACAGGGCCATGGACTCCAGGTGACCCGTGTGGGGGAACATGTCGAGCATCCCCAGACGCACCAGTCGATAGCCCCCTTTCACCAGCACCCGACTGTCACGGGCCAGGGTGACCGGGTTACAGGAAACGTAGACCACTCGCTTGGGTGAAAGTTTCACGACGTGACCCATCACCTCCAACGCACCGGGGCGGGCTGGATCCAGCAATACCAGATCGAACCCTTCCCGTGCCCAGGACATGCCGACTATGTCACCGCTCAAGTCCGCCTTGTAGAAACGGGCGTTGTCGATGCCATTGCGACGGGCGTTCTCCTCGGCGCGGGCCACCATGGCCAGATCCCCTTCCACTCCCACTACTTCGCGGGCCTGACGGGCCAGTGGCAGGGTGAAGTTGCCGATGCCGCAGAACAGATCCAGCACCTTGTCATCCTTGCTTGCCCCGAGCCATGCCAACGCCTGGGTCACCATGCGCTGGTTGATGGGGCCATTGACCTGAATGAAGTCACCGGGAGCAAATGCAAGAGACAGGCCATCAAGTGAGTAGGATGGCTGGAATACGTGGTGCAACGGCTCGATGCGTTCATCGGCAGCCTGCAGATAGAGGTCTATCCCCTGTGCCTTCGCAAACGCCACCAGCAGGGCGAGATCCGCCTCGTTGGGGCGACCCGTATGGCGCAGCAGCATCATGATCCCCTGCTCGGCCTGAATGAGTTCGGCATGGCCCAGCTCACGCTGGCTCTTGAGGCGATTGAGGCACTCGCGCAGCGGCGCTATGAGCGCAGAGAGCGGCTCGGCCAGCACGGGACACCCCTCAATCTCCACCAGGTCATTGGATTGGCGACGACGAAAACCGACCCGGGTGCAGCGGCCATTCTTGTCAAACTTGATGGCCAGCCGGCAGACCCGGCGGTAAGCACGAGACTCCCCTGTCAACACGGGCTCCAGCGCTGGCGCCTTGATCTGCCCCAACCGCTCGAACAGGCTGACCAGCCCGGCCTCTTTGGTGGCCTGCTGATCCGCCTCGCCAAGATGCTGGGCATTGCAACCGCCACACTCGCGGTAGTGGCCGCAGAAAGGGGCGATGCGATTGGCCGCCGGGGTCACTACCTGTTGCAACGCGGCATGGGCATACTGCTTCTTGTCTTCGAGGATGCGGGCCTTGACCTGCTCACCGGGCAGCCCCCCTTCGATGAAGATCGCCTTGCCCTGATGACGGCCGATACCGACGCAGTGGTGATCCAGGCTGTCTACCGTAAATTCAATACGTTGGGGCTGGGTGGATTTCTTTTGGGGTTTGAAAAACTGGGCCATAAAACTTGGTGCCTATAGGTGGCTATGTCATGATTGTGGAATCTGCAGCAGGCTATTGTCCCACAAGAATAATAGTATGACCAAATCCGGCCTGCGGGCCCGCCCACTGTCGTGTACCCTCTTGCCCACCCTGCTCATCGGGGGATTATTCCCATGACCAAGTACGGCCTTCGAGCCCGTGTGCTGGCCTTTACCATATTGCCGACCCTGATCATTGGCGGCCTGATGGCCGGTTATTTTACCTTCCACCGCTACCAACAGCTGGAAAACAACCTGATCGATCAGGGCATCAACATCATAGAGCCGCTGGCCATTGCCAGTGAATACGGCATGACCCAGCACAGCCGGGAATCGCTCAAGCGGCTGATTGGCCTGACCCACCGCAAAAACTCACCGTTCATCAAGTCCATCGCCGTCTTCACCCAGGACAACCAGCTGTTCGTGACGTCCAACTATCACAGGGACTTCACCCGGCTGCGGCTGCCCGATGGCAGCAAGATCCCCGAGCTGACCAGCGTCACCCTGTACGGTGACGACATCATATTGCGCACCCCGATCCAGGCCGAGACCAGCATGGATGGCTTCCCGCTGCCCAGCGATGTGGAACCGCCCATGATCGGCTACATCTCCATGCAGATGACCACCGACAGGGCCATGATACTGCAGTATCGCGATACCTTCTTTGCGGTGATCGTGGTGCTCATCGGGGTCGCCTTCAGCACCCTGTTTGGCTTTAGGCTGGTCAAGAGCGTGACCCAGCCCATCACCGACATGGTGCAAGCGGTGCACAAGATCAGGGAGGGGCGACTCGACACCCGGGTCAGCGGCCAGCTCACCGGCGAGCTGGACATGCTGAAAAACGGCATCAACGCCATGGCCAAGGCGCTCTCGGAATATCACGAGGAGATGCAGCAGAACATCGATCAGGCGACCTCGGATCTGCGGGAGACACTTGAACAAATAGAGATCCAGAACGTTGAACTCGACATGGCGAAGAAACGGGCGCAGGAGGCGGCGCGGGTCAAGTCCGAGTTCCTGGCCAACATGTCCCACGAGCTGCGTACCCCGCTCAACGGTGTCATCGGCTTCACCCGCCAGCTGCTCAAGACTCCGCTGACCCCGAGCCAGACCGACTACATGCAGACCATAGAAAAGTCGGCCCGCAACCTGCTCGGCATCATCAACGACATTCTCGACTTCTCCAAACTGGAGGCGGGTAAGCTGCAGCTGGAACATATTCCGTTCAGCCTGCGCGACACCCTCAACGAGACCATGCACCTGCTCGGTCCCAGCGCCCACGACAAGCAACTCGAACTCTCCCTGCAGGTGGATGCCGAGGTGCCGGACTACCTCACCGGCGACCCCATGCGCCTGCAGCAGGTGCTGACCAACCTCACCGGCAACGCCATCAAGTTCACCGAGCGCGGCAACGTGGACGTGCGCATCGAGCAGACCGGGTCCAGCAACGGTAACAAGGTGCGGCTCAACGTGCTGATCCGCGATACCGGCATCGGTATCTCGGAAGAGCAGCAACGCCAGCTGTTTCAGGCCTTCAACCAGGCCGACTCCTCCATCTCGCGTCGCTATGGCGGCACTGGCCTGGGTCTGGTCATCACCCAGAAGCTGGTGCAGCAGATGGGGGGGCAGATCCGTTTCGAATCCGAGTTTGGCAAAGGCTCCGTCTTCTCCTTCAGCCTGGACATCGACGTCTCTCCCCTGCCCCAGACCGACAAGCTGCCGCTGGATCGTATCCAGGGCAAACGGGTCTGGCTGCTGGAGCCGGACCCCTTCAGCCACTCCTCCCTCTGCGCCCTGCTGGCGGAGTGGCAGCTGGATGTGCAGTCGCTCGCCATCGACACCATCTGGCCCGAAATGAGCAACCAGGACATGGTGATCATCGGCAGCAGCACACTGCACACCCCGCAGCAGGTGATCGCCCGCCTCGACGGGCTGGACGGCCAGCAGAACACCATAGTGCTGCTCAGCAGCCACGAGCCCTCACTCTATGACGCCATGCTGGCCCATGGTGCCCAGCACTGCCTCTCCAAACCCACGAACCACCGCAAGCTGCTGCACGCCCTGCTCTCCCCCGAGCCAGCCAAGAGCGCGCCGCTGCCTGCCCCCACCCCGCGCAGCGTGCAGGCGATCAAGGTGCTGGCGGTGGACGACAATGCGGCCAACCTCAAGCTGATCGCCGCCATGCTCAAGGAGATGGTGAGCCAGGTGGTGGTCTGCAAGAATGGCAAGGAGGCTGTCAGACTGGCCCAGAGCCAGCCATTCGATATCATCTTCATGGATATACAGATGCCGATCATGGATGGCATCAGCGCCACCCAGGCGATCCGCAGCCAGTCCCTCAACACCGAGACGCCGATCGTGGCGGTGACCGCCCACGCCATTCCCGGCGAGCGGGAGAGGTTGATCAGGCAAGGGATGGATGACTATCTGGCCAAGCCCATCGACGAGGGCATGCTGGCCCAGCTCATCACCGACTTCGCCCATCGTCGCCACCAGAACCACGCAGACCAGCAGATAGACTGGCCCCTGGCGGTGCGCCAGGCCGCCGGCAAGCCGGATCTCGCCAAAGAGATGCTGACCATGCTGATGGCCAGTTTCGACGAGGTGGATCCCGTGCTGGAGGCGGCCCTTACCGGTCAGGTGGAGGATGCCGAGGTGCTGGCCCAGCTGCATCGCCTCAACGGTGGCTGCGCCTATTCCGGGGTGCCTGGTCTGCAACGGCTGCTCTCCCAGCTGGAGCAGCAGCTACGCGACGGAGTGCCGGTCAGCGAGCTGGAACCCGAATTGCTGGAATTGCAGGATGCGATGGAGCAGGTGCGCCAGGAGGCGCCAGACTACCTCGCCTGAATGAGCGGGATGCAGGGCGGCTCGCCATTGGCAGCAACCCCTAGCCCCCTTCTCCTGCCAGGGCCAACCCCGCTTTTTCTGACGCGGGGCGCGCCAGATGATAAAGTTGCGCCGTTTCTACAGGAGTCAACATGACCAACAACGATATTCTGCGCCGTCTGCGCTACGCCCTCACCATCAGTAACGATCAGATGGTCGAGATGTTTGCCAAAGGCAACCTGACGGTCACTCACGCCCAGCTGCACAGCTGGCTGATGAAAGAAGCGGCTGAAGGGGAAGAGCAAGAAGCAGGCTATGTCGCCTGTCCCGATGCGGCCCTGAGCCAATTCCTCGACGGCTTCATCATAGCGCGCCGCGGTGTGCGGGAAGATGCCCCGGCCCAGGTGATCCCGAACCGGATCAACAACAACATGATACTGCGCAAGCTGCGCATCGGCCTCAACTACAAGGAAGAGGACATGCTCGGCACCCTCAAGCTCGCCGACTTCAACCTCTCCAAGTCCGAACTGAGTGCCCTTTTCCGCGCCAAGGATCACAAGCACTACCAGGATTGCGGGGATCAGATCCTGCGCAACTTCCTCATCGGCCTCACCGCCAAGTACCGCGCCTGAGTCATGGGCCAGCGTATCCGCTCACTGTCAGCCCGCCTCTCGCTGGCCAGTGAGCGACGCTGGCCGTCGTGCCTTCTCAAGTCGGACCCGAACAGATCCATGTGGCTGCAGCTATGGTCACTCTGCCTCATACTGCTGCTGAGCGCCTGCCAGCCTGCCCCCTATCAGCTCTCTTCCCGTTATCCCAGCGCCAGCCAGAATGAACGCATCGCCTTCCTGATCCTGCACTACACGGATGAGGACGACGCCCACTCCCTCCGCCTGCTGACCGAGCCGGCCCATCAGGTGAGTGCCCACTACCTGATCCCCCGCGACACGGATCAGACGCCGCTGCCCGTCTACCAGCTGGTGCCCGACAGCCAGCGCGCCTGGCATGCGGGTCGCAGTCGCTGGCACCAGTATGCGGGGCTCAATGCCAGCTCCCTCGGCATCGAAATTGTCAACCTGGGCTATCCGCCGGAAGATGAGCTACTACCCGCCCACCTGCGGCGCTGGCAGCCTTACACCCAGGCGCAGATCGCCGCCATCGGCGCCCTGACTCAGAAGCTGGTGCAACGCTACCGGATACCGCCAACCCAGGTGCTGGCCCACAGCGATGCTGCCCCCGAGCGCAAGCAGGATCCCGGCCCCCACTTCCCCTGGCGCGAGCTCGCCCTGCACTACGGGGTCGGCGCCTGGCCCGACGATGCCAGAGTCACGACCCTGCGCCAACAACCGCCCCCCGCCTGGGATGCCCTCACCTGGCAGCAGCAACTCGCCCGTTACGGCTATGGGGTCACCCCAAGCGGCGCCTGGGATGAACAGAGCCGCGCCGCCCTGCGCGCCTTCCAGCTCCATTTCCGTCCCGCCCTGGTCAACGGCGAGCCCGACGAGCAGAGCCAAGCCATCCTCACCGCCCTGCTGGAGCGTTACTTCCCCGAGCCGGGCTGAGACTATCTGCTGACAATGAAAGAGGGATGCCATGCAGGCCTTCCTCGCCGCCCACCCGGATGCGAGCGATCAGCGCCAGTATCTGGTACCCGCGATGGAGGAAGTGCTCGCCGCTAAGATCCGCATGTGCATGAGCGGCGGCAGACTCTGATCATCACGGGGTGACGCGCACGTCTGGCTGACACCTCCCCCTGCACCTGCTCTGCTTTGCTTTGCAATCAAAAGGGACGCCATGGCGTCCCTGTTTGTTCGTCTCTCGCGGTGTGCAACACCGCCGGGCGGTCAGATCCCCTGACGGGCTTCCTGCATCAGCAGGCGCATGTCGCTCACCGCCTTGCTCAGACCGTCGAAGGCGGCACGGCCTATGATGGCGTGGCCGATGTTGAGCTCATAGAGCTCGGGGATAGCGGCGATGGCCTTGACGTTGTGGTAGTGCAGACCATGGCCGGCATTGACCTTCAAGCCTTTGCCAGCAGCATAGGAGGCGCCGGCGGCGATACGCTTGAACTCGGCGTTGCGTTCGGCATCCGTGGTGGCATCGGCGTAACGGCCGGTGTGGATCTCGATGAAGGGAGCGCCACTTTCGGCGGCCGCGTCGATCTGGTGCGGGTCGGCATCGATGAACAGCGACACCTGGGCGCCGACGGCCGAGAGGCGCGTCACCGCATCCATTATTTTGTCGAGCTGACCGGCCACGTCCAGACCACCCTCTGTGGTTACCTCGGTACGCTTCTCCGGCACCAGGCAGACGAAGTGCGGCTTGATGCGACAGGCGATGCCGATCATCTCCTCGGTCACCGCCATCTCCAGGTTCATCCTGGTCTGTATGGTCTGGCGCAACACCTCGACATCACGGTCCGTGATGTGGCGACGGTCTTCCCGCAGGTGGACGGTAATGCCATCGGCACCGGCCTGCTCGGCCACGAAGGCGGCCTGCACCGGATCCGGATACTGGGTGCCACGGGCATTACGCAGGGTGGCGATATGATCGATGTTCACACCCAGATAGATTTCGCTCATTGATGACTCCTTGAAACACTTCATCTGTTAACTGTGCTGCTGCCGCCTTGGCGCCAGCGCAGATATCCATATGTCACCGTGTGCTGGCTTTGCGCTTTAAAAACAGCTCCCGGCTCTTTAACTGACGCTTACCCAGATAGGGTTGCAGCGCCAGTCGGCTGAAACGTTTGGCCGCCTGCAGCAAGGGAGGGGTATCGAAACGTCCCTCGGCGAAGGCCAGCAGGTGGGCACCGAGGAACAGGGTACGGGGATCCGGCGCCCGCTCGCAAGCGACAAAGCCCAATTCACGCTCGAAGCCGTAGAGCAGCTCGGGCTGGATCGCGGACTCGTCGTCGGCGGCGTATTCGAAGTCCACCGCATAGCCAAGCGCCTGCAACAGCAGGAACTCGAAACGGCGCAGCGGCAACTCGGGCGTCTCGCCATCCGCCAGCGCCATCAGGGCACGGGCATAGGCGTCAAACACCTCGGGAAAGGGGGTATGGGCTTCCAGCAGGTAGTAGACCAGCTCATTGAGGTAGAGACCGTAGAAGAGACGATCGCCACCGAGTCGCAATGAGTGATCCGGACATTCGACCTGGGCGAGATTCTTGAGATCACCCTTGCCACGCCAGCTGATGGTGAGCAGGGAAAAAGGTTGAAGCAGCCCCTTCAGAGGGGAGCGTGGCCCGCGAGAACCGCGAGCCACCAGGGTAAATCGGCCACTATCCTGGGTAAACACCTCGACCAGCTGACTGGTCTCCCGATAGGGCCGACTGTGGATGACGAAGGCTGGACTCAGCAATCAGTCATCGCCATAGCCGAGACTGCGCAGGGCGCGCTCGTCATCGGCCCAGCCCGCCTTGACCTTGACCCACAGCTCAAGGAACACCTTGTTCTGGAACAGGCGTTCCATGTCGATGCGTGCCTCTGTGCCTATGGTCTTGATCTTCTCACCCTTGTTGCCGATGACCATCTTCTTCTGGCCATCACGCTCCACCAGGATCAGGGCGTTGATGTGATAGATGCCGCTCTCTTCCACCTTGAAGCGCTCGATCTCCACGGTCACAGAGTAAGGCAGCTCCTCACCGGTGAAACGCATCAGTTTCTCGCGGATGATCTCGGAGGCCATGAAGCGGGAAGAGCGGTCGGTCACGTAATCTTCCGGGAAGAAGAAGTTGTTCTCCGGCAGCAGATCCTTGGACCACTCGCGGATCTTCTCCACGTTGGTGCCCTTCTCGGCGCTGATGGGCAGGATATGGGAGAACTTCATCTGCTGGCCCAGCCACTCCAGGTGGGGCAACAGGTCTTCCTTGTCCTTGACGTTGTCGATCTTGTTGACCGCCAGCACCACGGGACAAGGCAGATGACGCAACTTGCCGAGCACCATCTCGTCATCCTTGGTCCAGTGGGTACCGTCGACCACGAACACTACCATGGCCACGTCCCCCAGCGAACTGGTGGCGGCGCGGTTCATCAGACGGTTGATGGCCCGCTTCTCTTCGATGTGCAGACCCGGGGTATCCACATAGATGGTCTGATGGTTCTCCTCGGTGTCGATCCCCAGGATCCGGTGACGGGTGGTCTGGGGTTTCTTCGAGGTGATGCTGACCTTCTGGCCGAGCAGCTTGTTGAGCAGGGTGGACTTGCCCACGTTGGGACGGCCCACGATGGCGACAAAGCCGCAATAAGTGGTATCTGTCATGACAGTTTTTCCAATGCCTGTTGTGTTGAAAGACCGCGTCTTCTTGGATCAGCAGTAGCTGTCACGACAATCTTTCCAATGCTTGCTGCGCCGCAGCCTGTTCTGCCTTGCGGCGACTGGTGCCGACCCCGACCAGCGGACCATCCAGGCCTTCCACGTCGCACTGGACGGTGAACTCCTGGTTGTGGGCCTCGCCCTTGACGTTGGTCACTGTGTAGGTCGGCAGGGATTTACGGCTTCCCTGCAAAATTTCTTGCAAGCGGGTCTTGGGATCCTTCTGCTCTATGCCCGGGCGTATCTCGTCCAGACGGCTGGCATACCAGCTCAGCAGCAGCACCCGCACCCCCTCAAGATCAGTATCCAGATAGACGGCGCCAATCACCGCCTCGACCGTGTCGGCCAGAATGGATTCGCGACGGAAACCGCCGCTCTTGAGTTCGCCAGGCCCGAGGATCAAGTGATCCCCGAGGTCAAACTCCCGGCCCAGTTCGGCCAGGGTCTTCTCGCGCACCAGGGTGGCGCGCATCCGGCTGAGGTCCCCTTCCGCCGCTTGCGGGAAGCGGTGGAACAGAGCATCGGCAATCACCAGACTCAAAATAGAGTCTCCCAAAAATTCCAGTCGCTCATTGTGACGGGAACCGGCGCTACGGTGAGTCAGCGCCCGGGTCAACAGTTCCTGATCGTGAAAGACATGCCCGAGACGGGACTGCAGTCTGTTCATTTTGATATTCATTTACTTGATTCCGCCAATGCGGTTGAAGCGCACACCTGTCGGTACCCAACTTGGCAGCAGGGAGCCTTCTTCACGCTCGAATTCAAAACTTATCCAGATAGCGACCGCCTTGCCGACCAGGTTCCTTTCGGGCACAAACCCCCAGAAACGGCTGTCGGTACTGTTGTCACGGTTATCACCCATCACGAAGTACTGACCTTCCGGCACGACCCACTCGTCGGGGTAAGTACCGGGCTGGCGATAATAACGGTCGACCATATCGGGCATCAGCGGGTTGCGAAGAGTCCCGTGGGACACCTCACCCAGCTGCTCGGTATAGCGGTCAAGCGGGATCCCCATCTGGGTAAATTCACCCCTTTGTTCAAACTTGGCGTCGACCTTCTCGAAGCCCGGGCACGTTTTCCCTTCCTGCTCCTCGCACTTGGGCCGGATCATCAGCTCCTTGTTGCGATAGATGACCCTGTCACCCGGCATGCCGACCACTCGCTTGATGTAGTCCACCCGGGTATCCAGCGGATACTTGAACACCACCACATCGCCACGTTTGGGTTCGCCAGTCTCGAGGAACTTGGTGTTGGTCACCGGATCCCGCAGACCGTAGGCAAACTTCTGTACCAGAATGAAGTCGCCCACCAGCAGGGTGGGCATCATGGAGCCAGACGGGATCTGGAACGGTTCAAAGATGAACGAACGCAGAATGAGCACGAGCGTGATGACCGGGAAGACACCGGCGGTCTGTTCGATCCAGACCGGCACGGGGGCAACCTTGGCCAGGGTTTTCTCATCCAGATGGGCGCCGCCATGGGCACGGGCCATGGCAATCTTGGCGGCCCGCTGCTTGGACCAGATCATCTTGTCCAGACACCAGATAACACCGGTGATCGCGCAGACCACCACCAAGATCAGGGAAAACGTGCTTGCCATCGATTAATCCTTTCCTACATGGAGAATTGCGAGGAAAGCCTCCTGCGGCACGTCGACACGGCCCAGGGACTTCATCCGCTTCTTGCCTTCTTTCTGCTTGTTCAGCAGCTTCTTCTTCCGGCTCACGTCACCGCCGTAGCACTTGGCAGTCACGTCCTTGCGCAGCGCCTTGACCGTGCTGCGGGCAATGATCTGGTTGCCGATAGAAGCCTGAATGGCGATATCAAACATCTGACGCGGGATCAGCTCACGCATCTTCTCCACCACCTGGCGACCGCGATACTGGGCGTTCTCCTTGTGGGTGATGATGGCCAGGGCATCGACGCGCTCACCGTTGATCATGATGTCCAGACGGACCATCTCGGAGGTTTCGAAACGCTTGAAACCATAATCCAGCGAGGCGTAACCACGGCTGGTGGATTTCAGGCGATCGAAGAAGTCGAGCACCACTTCCGCCATCGGGATTTCATACGTCAGTGCGACCTGGTTGCCGTGATAGACCATGTTGGTCTGCACGCCACGCTTCTCGATACAGAGGGTGATGACGTTGCCCATGTACTCCTGCGGCAACAGAATGTTGCACTCGGCGATAGGCTCACGCATCTCCTTGATGTTGTTGACCGGAGGCATGGCGGACGGGCTGTCAATATGGATGGTGTCGCCATTGTTCAGCTCAATCTCATAGACCACGGTCGGCGCAGTAGTAATGAGATCCAGATCGTATTCCCGCTCCAGACGCTCCTGAATGATCTCCATGTGCAGCATGCCGAGGAAGCCGCAACGGAAACCAAAGCCCAACGCGGTGGAACTCTCAGGTTCAAAGAACAGGGAGGCATCGTTCAGAGACAGTTTGTCGAGGGCATCACGGAACGACTCGTAGTCATCGCTGGAGATGGGGAACAGACCCGCATACACCTGCGGCTTCACCTTCTTGAAACCCGCCAGCGCTTTTTCGGCGCCGTTCTTGGCTTGAGTCAGGGTATCGCCCACAGGGGCACCGTGGATGTCTTTGATGCCGCAGACAACCCAACCTACCTCGCCACAGCCCAAGCCCTGAGTATCCACCTGCTTGGGCGTAAAGATACCGATACGATCGACACCCCACACCTGACCGGTGCTCATCACCTTGATCTTGTCGTTCTTCTTGAGGGAGCCGTTCTTGATCCGCACCAGAGAGACGACGCCCAGATAGGAGTCGAACCAGGAGTCGATGATCAGCGCCTGCAGCGGGGCATCCGGATCACCTTCCGGTGGCGGGATACGCGCTACGATCTCTTCCAGCACGAGATCAACACCCAGGCCAGTCTTGGCGGAGCAGCGCACCGCATCGATGGCGTCGATGCCGACGATGTCTTCGATCTCCTCGGCAACACGCTCGGGTTCTGCGGCCGGCAAATCAATCTTGTTCAGCACCGGCACCACTTCCAGCTCCATTTCCATGGCGGTGTAGCAGTTGGCCAGAGTCTGTGCCTCAACCCCCTGGCCGGCATCTACCACCAGCAGCGCCCCTTCACAGGCCGCCAATGAGCGGGAGACTTCGTAGGAGAAATCTACGTGGCCCGGGGTGTCGATAAAGTTCAGCTGGTAGGTGTTACCGTCTTGTGCCTGGTAGTTCAGGGTCACACTCTGTGCTTTGATGGTAATGCCGCGCTCGCGCTCCAGGTCCATGGAGTCAAGCACCTGAGCCTGCATCTCGCGGGAGGACAGGCCACCGCAAGTCTGGATCAGACGGTCCGACAGGGTCGATTTACCGTGGTCGATGTGCGCAATAATCGAAAAGTTACGAATGTGTTTCATCGAGCAAGAATCACTCAAAATTAGGTTAGGCCGAATATGGAGGCAGGATTTTACTGGATAACCAGGTCGACGGCCAATCTTTAGTCGACGGAGCACCAGAAATACAGGCCTGCACGGTCAGGAGAGGTTGCGGGTATGGAGTACCACACCCAGCATGCGAGGGCCATATGCCCCCTGATCGAGTCGCGTGGAAAAGTAACGAACCAGTGAAAATCCGATGAGCCCCCCCAGCAAGCAGCTGAGGATGGTGATCCCCTCCCCCCCCGCCAACAAGGGTGCCAACCAGAGCTGACCAAGCAGAGCGCCAGCCAGCAGACAGAACAGCGGCAATACATAAACCAAGGCGGCCCCCCGCAGGATACTCGCCTGGGGAATGCCGAGCCTCACTTGCTGGCCGACGCTCACCTCGGCGGTAAGGACAACCCGCAGCCGTTGCTGCTTCATCGGAAACGCCTTGGCAACCGTGCCGGTACCGCAGTTGGACTGTTGATGACAACCGCTGCAGGCGGAGCGCCGTTCGCACTCCACCCAAGCATATTGTCCATCAATGGCCACCACAGTCGCCAGCTCTTCGCTCATTTCACTCACAAGCCGTTTCCACAATAACAAGGGACAGATTGACCCAATCTGAACATGGCAGCCCTGCTTGAGCAAGCGGGAGTGCAAATACGACTACTGTACCGTCTCATTGCGGGCCAGAGGTTGCACCGACTCAGCGATGCGTTTCGCCGTTTCGGCCGGTACTTCGCCCACGACCGTGATCTCGACCCCCACGTCGTTGACGTAACTCACCAGCGAGGTCGCCCCTTGGCGGATCAGCTGCTGGCGCACCGCCTGCTTGGGATCGACCCTGGCCACATAGACCGAAAGATCCACCAGACCATCGGAGAGCATCATGTAATCTACCGGCAAGCTGGTGGTCACCAGCTGGTGCCTGTCCTGAGACAATACCTTGAAGCCATCCGGTAACCAGGTGAGATGCCAGTTCAGCGTCTGCTGCGGCGCCGGGTAGGCATCCTCCATCGCCAGCGCCTTGGGCAGTTTGCTACCCGCCAGCTTCACCAGCCAGGGCGCAGGGGCACTCTGCCTGTCCAGAGCCACGCCCAGCACCTGCTCGACCAGGTTGCCTTCCCGATCCACCATGTCCACCCGCAGCAACAGCTGGCTCTGCTCATCGACCCAGAGCACGAAGCCATACTTGTCCGCCTCTTTGGGCACCAGCCTGACCACCTGCGCCACCAGACCGGCTACCCGGCTGCGGCCGGCCAGCACGGGATCATAGCTTTCCAGCACCCGGGGCAGCGGCATCTTCACCAGAGTGGCCCAAACACCAGGGAAGCGGGCGCCCTTGAGGGTGTAAGGTTCGTGGCTGTTTTCAAAGAAGGTGAACTCGTCCTGGCGCTGCAGGTACTCTATGGTCTTGCCGTCCAGATAGCTCAGGTGAGCCACCTCCTTGCCATCGATCACCCCATGACTGAAACGTATGGGTTCGAGGCGCCCCTGACGGGCTTTGACCATGGATAATTCGAAATTCTGTTGCGAGACGGCACTCTGCATCTGCTGCAACAAGGCCTCGGCCGACTTATCGTCGGCCGAGGCCTTGGCACATATCAGCAGGAGAGAGGCCAGCAAAATACGGCTGGACTGGCGCACGATCTGCTCCCTAAAAATGCGTTATTCCTGAATCTGCTTGTCTTGCAGCAGACGCTGTTGCAACTGATGGTCACGCAGGAAGGCATTGATGCGCTCACGCTGCTCCTGCATCTGTTGCTCACTCAACCCTTGCTGGCGGGAGGTCGCCCGGTTGCTATCCTGGGGGTAGTGCACACTAACCGGTGAGGCACTGCCACCGACAGGAATAGTGTTGAGCACAGGATTGGTCGGCATGCCGTCATGCCCCTGATACTGCTGCACCCCGAAGATGACGGCGGCGGCGACCGACGCGGCGATGGCATACTGCCCCACCTGCTGACCGACCCGACGAAACAGCGGAACCACTTTGGCAGCGGTGTGAACCTGCGATGCTGTTGGCTTGCTCTCCACCGGCTTGGGCGCCAATATGGTGGGCTCGTCTTCCAGTGCAGCCATGATGCTGTCACTGAAATCCAGCTGCAGATTGACCGGCAGGTCCCCCCGCATGGCATCACCGATCAAGTGGTAACGAGACCAGGTATCTTGCAATGCCGGATCCATTTCCAGCTCGCTCAGAACCTCAACATCGCTCAAGTCACCATCCATCAGGGCCGAGAGTTGCTCTTTAGTTGCCATAAGTTAACCTGTCTTTCCCCAGTTAATTCTCGATCAGAGGTTTCAGCTTTTTATCGATTGCTTCCCTCGCCCGGAAAATACGGGATCTCACCGTACCGACAGGGCAATCCATGATTTCGGCAATCTCTTCATAGCTCAGCCCTTCGAGTTCACGAAGGGTGATGGCTGTCCTCAAGTCTTCAGGCAAAGCTTCTATGGCGGAAAACACTGTGCGCTTGATTTCGTCGGTCAGCGCCAGGTTTTCCGGTGTTGCCACCTCTTGCAAGGCTTCGCCACCACCATAGTATTCTGCCTCGTCCGCCTCTACATCACTGCTGGGCGGCCTGCGCCCCTGAGAGGTCAGATAATTTTTGGCCGTATTCACGGCGATTCGGTACAACCAGGTGTAAAACGCGCTCTCGCCACGGAATGTCGGCAACGCCCGGTAGGCTTTGATAAATGCCTCCTGCGCCACATCCGGCACATCGCCCGGATTGTTGACATACCTGGCAACCAGGTTGACCACTTTATGCTGGTATTTTTTTACCAACAGGTTGAATGCATTTTTATCGCCACGCTGGACCCGTTCAACCAGCTGTTCGTCCAGTAGATTCTGGTCGCTCATCAGAGCCGTAAAACCCCCATCAGGTTATCGTTTTTCTTTTCCGGCCCTTCCTAAGCGCACAAGTTCAGACAGGAGGAATCAGGGAAAGTTCGGTTGCATTGAAAAAAATGTGACGCAGGCTGCATCACTGCCCTCGCTTGGGCTACCATGGTGCCAGTTCTTAATCCAAGCCAATGATACTTATGAAAGCAAGTATTGAATACCTTTGCGATGTACTGATCATTGGCAGCGGTGCCGCTGGTCTATCCCTCGCGTTGCGGTTGGCAGACCAGGCCAAAGTCCTGGTTCTGAGCAAGGGTCCCATCAGTGAGGGGGCCACTTTGTATGCGCAAGGAGGCATCGCTGCCGTTTTCGACGAAACCGACAGCATCGAATCCCACGTGAGCGACACGCTCAACGCCGGGGCCGGGTTGTGTGACCCAGCCGTGGTGGAGTTCACCGCCCGTCACGCCCGCGAGTCCATCCAGTGGCTGATCCAACAGGGCGTTCCCTTCGATCAGGAGCAGGACGCCGAGGGTGAATCCCACTATCACCTGACCCGCGAAGGGGGCCACAGCCATCGCCGCATCTTCCACGCGGCCGATGCCACCGGCAAGGCGGTGCAGCTCACCCTGATCGATCAGGTGCGCTCCCACCCCAATATCCAGCTGATGGAGCGTTTCAACGCGGTCGACCTCATCACCACCCGCAAGCTGGGTCTGCCGGGCAACAAGGTGCTGGGCGCCTACGTCTGGAACCGCAACGCAGAGCAGGTCGAGGTGATCCGCGCCCGCTTCGTGGCGCTGGCCACCGGCGGCGCCTCCAAGGTATATCAATATACCTCCAACCCGGACGTGAGTTCGGGTGACGGTATCGCCATGGCATGGCGCGCCGGCTGCCGGGTGGCGAACCTGGAGTTCAACCAGTTCCACCCCACCAGCCTGTTCCACCCCGATGACCCCAACTTCCTGTTGACCGAGGCCCTGCGCGGGGAAGGCGCCTATCTGCGCCGTCCCGACGGTAGCCGCTTCATGCTGGAGTTTGACGAGCGAGCCGAGCTGGCCCCGCGGGACATAGTCGCCCGCGCCATCGACCACGAGATGAAACGCCTTGGTGCCGACTGCATGTATCTGGACATCAGCCACAAGCCGGCGGATTTCATCATCAAGCACTTCCCGACCATCCATGAACGCTGCCTCGCAGTCGGCATCGACATCACCAAAGAACCGATGCCCATCGTCCCGGCTGCTCACTACACCTGTGGCGGCGTAATGATAGACAATAATGGCCAGACCGACATTCCCGGTCTCTATGCCATCGGTGAAGTCACCTATACAGGGCTGCACGGCGCCAACCGCATGGCCTCCAACTCCCTGCTCGAGTGCGTGGTCTATGCCCATCAGGCGGGGGCCGACATCATGGCCAAGCTGCCAATGAGCATTGAACCACCCCATCTGCCCGCCTGGGATGAGAGCAAGGTGGATAACTCGGACGAGCAGGTCGTTATCCAGCACAACTGGCACGAGCTACGGCTGATGATGTGGGACTATGTAGGCATAGTGCGTACCAACAAACGCCTGGCCCGCGCCAAACGCCGCATTGATCTGCTCAAGCAGGAGGTGCAGGAGTACTACGCCAACTTCCGGGTCTCCAACAACTTGCTGGAGCTGCGCAACCTGCTGCAAGTGGCCGAGCTCATCGTCAACTGCGCCTTGCAGCGCAAGGAGTCCCGTGGCCTGCACTACAACCTGGATTATCCAGACATGCAGCCAGACTCCAAACCCACGGTACTGACGCCGGATCGGGAGTAATCACCCGTTAGCCGTCACCCAAATGACCTCGCCCCGGCGGGGTCATTTGCTATGGGGGATAAGGGTCAAAACGGGCGGTACGATTAACGGGCGGGCGGGCTTAGCCGGATGGCGCGGGACAGCGCCCTATAGTGTTCCGGCGCGAGCGCATCGGAGAAAAGCCAGAGGCGCGCATCGGGCCTGTCGTTTGCCACCAGTTGCAGCCAGAGTGCCCCGGGCAAGATGCGGCTGCGCGTCCCCAGCTGGTAGCTATTGCCCTGCCACTCCAGCCACTGCCCATCCCACACCAGCGTACCGGCATTGCGACGGGAGAGGCGCCAGGCCAGCCAGCCCCCCGTCAGCCAGCAGGGCAACCAGAGTGCCCACTGCCAGCCATGGATCAGACTGGCCACAGGCCACCACAACAGCAGAAACAGGATCAGCAGCAGAACACGCTGCTGCCGGGAGAGAATGACGGGCATGACCACCCGCATCGGGGATCAGCTCAAGCTGTCGTGGCGCGCCTGATTGCGCTCCAGGATCAGGGGGATCATGGCGGCAAAGGCGGGGTCAGCCGGAACACCGTGGCCCATGCACCATTTGAACAGGTCCGGGTCATCGCTCTCCAGCAAACGAATGAAGGTCTGCTGCTGTTCATCGCTCAGGCTATCGAACTCGTGTTCAAAGAACGGCATAAAGATCACATCCAGCTCGAGCATGCCACGACGGCAGGCCCACTTCAGGCGGGATTTTTCAATTGGGCTCAACATGGCACTCTCCTTACAAAGACCTGTGGATGGTAACAGCTGGATTTTCCGGCTGACAAACATTCCTTACGTCTTTACCATGCAGGTCACATACTTTCTGTCTCTGGAATACCATCGTGAGCCTGCAAACGCCTGTTTTTCCTGCCGAGCCAACCCTTTTCTCCCTGACCGATCTGGCCATCACCAGCCTGACCGGTGCGGATCGCGTCAAATATCTGCAAGGCCAGGTCACCTGCGACGTCAACGCCCTGCAACCGGGCCAGAGTACGCTGGGCGGCCACTGCGATGCCAAAGGCAAGCTGTGGGGCGATTTTCGTCTGCTCTGCCTGAGCGATCGCCTGCTGCTGCTGACCAAACCCTCTGTGCTGGCCCGCCAATTGCCGGAGCTCAAGAAGTTTGCGGTGTTTGCCAAGGTAGAGTTCGCCGAGAACCATGGTCAGGCGGTCGGTGTGGCTGGCCAGGGCACGGATGAGTGGATGGCGGCCCGATTTGCCACGTCAAAAACCGGCCTGATCGACAATGGGATGGCGGTGCAGATCGAAGCGGATCGCTGGCTGCTGGTGAGCGATCAGCCGTTGGCGCTGGACCTGCCTGCCGGCCGTGAATCACTCTGGTGGGGGCTGGATATCAAGGCTGGTATCCCGCATCTGGAAGCGGTACATCAGGGGGAATACATACCCCAGATGCTGAATCTGCAGGCGCTGGAGGGGATCAGCTTTACCAAGGGCTGCTACATGGGGCAGGAGACGGTGGCCCGCGCCAAGTATCGCGGTGCCAACAACCGCGCCCTGTTCGTGCTGGCCGGCACCGCCAGCGAGCCCGTCGCCTGTGGCGATGCCCTGGAGATCCAGCTCGGTGACAACTGGCGGCGCAGCGGCATGGTGCTCAACGTCTGGCAACAGGCAGGCCATGTCTTGATCACGGCCGTGCTGCCCAAAGACACAGAGGCCAATGCCCGGTTCCGTCTCAAGCAGCAAGAGGGCTCCAGCCTTGCTCTGCAAGCCCTGCCCTACTCGCTGACCGAGTAAGGTCGGCTAACGAGGCACCCGCGCCAGCAGTGCCTCCTTGAGCCAGCGCCCCGCCTGCCCGAGCGGGCGGGCGCGATGCCACTGCAACTCCAGCTCCAGTTCGGCCTTGGCGATAAAATCCGGGTTGAGCACCACCACCTCCCCCCGCGCCAGCGGCCGATGCAGCAGAAAATCGGGGATCGCCGCCCACCCCAGCCCCAGCTTGACCAGCTCCAGAATGCCGAGATCCCCCTCGACCCACCACACCTGCGCCGAGAGGCGGAAGCGGTGGCGCTCTGTGCCCTCCCGCCGTCCCGTCACCATCAGCTGGCGGGCCCCTTGCAGATCGCTCTCTCGCAGCGGCGTTCTGTGGGCCAGTGGATGATCCGGGGAGACCACCAGCGGCATGCCGACGGATCCCAGCGAACGGGAGGCTATCTCCCGCTCCGGCTGTGCCTTCTGGTAGCTGATGCCAAGCTGGGCCCGACCGCTTTTGAGCAGCTCGGTCACATCCTCCATCAGGGGAAACAGCAGCTCCAGTTCAACGCCCGGGTAACGGGTGGCGAACTCTTCCAACAGAGAGCCGAGCCAGGGCAGGTGGGAATCATCGTCGATAGCCAGGGTGAGCCGCGACTCTATGCCTGCGGCCAGCTCCCCGGCAATCGCCTGCAATCGCTCGCTTTGGGCCAGCAAGATGCTGGCTTCCTGGTGGATGCGGGTGCCCGCCTCCGTCAGCACGGGATAGCGGGCCGAGCGATCAAACAGCGCCAGCCCAAGATCTATCTCCAGGTTGGCGATGGCGGTGCTGACCACGGACTGCGACTTGCCCAGCTTGCGGGCCGCCGCCGAGAAGGAGCCCGTCTCTGCCGCCGCCAGCAGCGCCTTGAGTTGTTCCAGCGAGGGGTTCATCCAGTTGCTCCTGTCATGACCTGACCGCACACCAATCCATCTGTTTTAACGATAGATACTAACGTGAACCTATCAGAAATTCGCGATAAATTGGCCACCATCGACACTCAGAAACAGATAGAGAGACAGACCATGCGTAATACCCGTGATCGCCTGCGCCACGCCATTGGCTTTGAACTGATTGGTCTGCTGATCGCGGCCCCCCTGGCAAGCTGGATCACTGGCGTAGGACTCCACCATATGGGACCGCTGGCATTGTTCTTCTCGGTGCTCGCCACCGTCTGGAACTACGTCTACAACATCGGGGTCGACAAGCTGTTGCTGAAGTATCAGGGCCATACCCACAAGACCCTGTGGCAGCGGGTGCTGCACACCTTCGGCTTTGAGGGCGGTCTGCTGATCGTCGCGCTGCCGGTCATGTCCTGGTGGCTGAGCGTCAGTATGCTGGAAGCGCTGGTGCTGGATCTGGGCTTCGTGCTGTTTTACCTGGTCTACGCCTTCATCTACAACTGGAGCTATGACAAGGTGTTCCCGATACCGGGTCAGGTGCAGCAGAACGCACTGGGTTAAGCGACAGGAAA
The DNA here is from genome assembly GCF_029237385.1 of Aeromonas sp. 1HA1. NCBI lineage: Bacteria > Pseudomonadati > Pseudomonadota > Gammaproteobacteria > Aeromonadales > Aeromonadaceae > Aeromonas > Aeromonas sp. 1HA1. The sequence continues at coordinate 31,498 of NZ_JAACGC010000011.1, read as the reverse complement.
ACAGGGCAGGAACAACGAGGCACCATCATGCGACTGGCATGATGGTGCTGGAGGAGGGCAAGCCAGTCGGGCCTGCCGCAGCGCTCAGGCTTGCGCCTTCAGCGCTTCGGTCGGGACATCCGCCTCGGCCGACTCCTGGGTCAGCATGGCCTCAAGGTCGCTCTGGTACTGGTTCAGCAGGCGCTGGGCAGCCACCATGTCACCCTTGTGCAGACGCTCGAACAGATGGTGTTGCACCACGCCGTTGAGATACTCCACCGTGACGGGTTGCTCCAGGGCAGCCAGCAGCTCCTCTTTTTCCAGTTCGGCATTGATTTCATCGGCACTGGTACGCAGCAGACCGGCCAGTTGCACCAACATACGGCGCTCACCTTCGCGCAACAGGCTCAACATGCGGTTTCTCTGCTGCTCATTCTGTTGGGTCATACATTTCCTTACGTCGAATGGGAACAAGCCCGCTCATTCTGCCCTGTCCGTTTGACAGCGTCTATCTCATGCCCCCCACTTATTTGCATGTCGAGCCGATAAAGGCCGTCAGATGCTATTTGCCCCGTCGCTAGGTATAGTAGCCACTGGTTTACGGGCGCCTGACCGCCCCGCACAGACGAGAAATTTCACCATGACAGATGCCATTCTGGTGCTGTGCACCTGCCCGGATGAGGCCAGTGCCGACCTCATCAGCGAACACCTGCTGAACCAGCGGCTGGCGGCCTGCATCAATCAGCTGCCCGGTCTCACCTCCGTCTATCGCTGGCAGGGGAAGATAGAACGGGCACGGGAGATCCAGCTCATCATCAAGTCGCGGGCCTCCCTGTTCGAACTCTTGCGCCTATGCATCCTCAGCCATCACCCCTATGAGGTGCCGGAGATCCTGGCACTCCCGACAAGCCAGGGCCATCAGCCCTATCTCGACTGGTTAACACAGGAAACCTCATGACACTGTCTCGCCTCCTCTCCCCCCTGCTTGTGCTCTCTGCTCTGCTGCTGTCCACGCTGAGTGCGACGCCGGTTCAGGCCGGCAGTGACAGTCTGCTGAGCGCCCTCGGCATCGAGGCCAACGCCCAGCCCAAGTTTCTGAAAGCCGACGACGCCTTCGTCCTCGAGAGTGAACAGCAGGGCAACCAGTTGCTGCTGACCCTGCGCATCGCCGATGACTACTACCTCTACCGCCACAGCTTCCGCTTCCAGGGCGAGAACCTCGCCTTCAGCGAACCCGTCTTGCCCGCAGGGACCGAGCATCAGGATGACTTCTTCGGCAAGACCCGGGTCTACTACCGGGAGGTGCAGATCCCCGTCACCCTGACCGAGGCGGGCCAGCAAGCCAGCCTCACCGTCAGCTATCAGGGCTGCACCGACGGTCTCTGCTACCCGCCCACCGACAAGCAGATTGCGGTGCAGCCCCTTGTGGCCAGCACCCACGATGTCGCGCAGACCAGCATGGATGAAGCCGCCAGCCCCCCTGCCAGCAGCCAGCAGGATCAGCTGGCCGCCGCCCTCGGCAGCCAGGGATTCTGGCTCAGCATCGCCGTCTTCTTCGCGCTGGGGCTGGGGCTTGCCTTCACCCCCTGCGTCTTCCCCATGTACCCCATACTGACCGGCATCATAGCCGGGGCGGGTCATCGTCTCTCCACCCGCCGCGCCTTCCTGCTCTCCTTCGTCTATGTGCAAGGGATGGCGGTGACCTATACCCTGCTCGGACTGGTGGTAGCGTCGGCGGGCTTGAAATTCCAGGCGGCGCTGCAGCACCCCTATGTGCTGATCGGGCTCTCCGTCATGTTCGTGCTGCTGGCACTCTCCATGTTCGGGCTCTACACCCTGCAACTGCCGAGCAGCCTGCAAACCCGGCTGTCCGGCCTCTCCAACCGCCAGCAGGGTGGCTCGCTACCCGGGGTCGGCATCATGGGGATGATCTCCGGCCTGGTCTGCTCCCCTTGCACCACGGCGCCGCTCTCGGGGGCGCTGATCTACGTGGCCCAGAGCGGCGATCTCTGGCTCGGCGGTGCGGCTCTCTATGCCCTGTCGCTGGGGATGGGGCTGCCGCTGCTGCTGCTCGGCACCTCGGGCGGCAAGCTGCTGCCCAAGGCCGGCGCCTGGATGGATATGATCAAACAACTCTTTGGCTTTGCGCTGCTGGCGGTGCCCATACTGCTGCTGTCACGGCTGTGGAGCGATCAGATTGCCGCTCTGGTATGGCTGGGCTGGGGATTGCTACTGTGCGGCTATCTCTATCACCACAACCAGCATCAGAGTCACTCCGTGGGTCGCAGCCTGCGCGGCTTCGTACTCTTGCTAGTGATGATCAGTGCCGTGGTGGTGGGCAAGGACCTGCTGCTGCCCGAACCCGGCGTCAAGGCCAGCTCCGAGGCCCAGGCGCCCCAGTTTATCCGTATCAAGACCCAGGATGATCTCAAGGTGCAGCTGGCCGCCGCCCGCGGCAAGCCGGTGCTGCTGGACCTCTATGCCGACTGGTGCGTGGCCTGCAAGGAGTTCGAACACAAGACCTTTAGCGACCCGGCAGTGCGCGAACGCTTCGGCCAGATGGTGCTGCTGCAGGCGGACGTCACCGCCAACGACGATGCCGATGTGGAACTGCTCAACGGCCTCAACGTGCTGGGGCTGCCGACCCTGATCTTCTTCGATCGCGCTGGCAACGAAGTGAGCGGTCAGCGGGTGACGGGCTTTATGGGGCCGGCCGAGTTTTTGGGTCAGCTCGACAAGTTGCGCTGAAAACAGCTGGCCCGGCCTCACGCCCGGGCCCAACGGTTAACCGCTGATTTTTCTGGCAATCCCTTGTATATGATCGGCAGCGTGGCAAAATTTGCCCCTTCCCGTCTCGCATCGTCCGGAGTTTTGATGAAAAAGTGGTTCATCCCCCTGCTGGCCCTCTGGCTATCTGGTTGTTACGCAGGTCCCGGTGAAGAGGCGATCCAGACCCAGGTGACCGCCAAACTCCAGTCTGACACAGACGACTATCTGTTCGAGATCAGTGACTTTGCCATTCTCGGCAAAGAAGAGCGGATGGAGGGGGTCTATCTGATCAAGGTGAGCTACCAGCTCCATTTCAAGCAAGGGCTGGATCAGTTGCGGGTGCAGCATGACGAGGACCTGGTCTATGACAGGGTCGGCCCCTTCCAGCAGGAGATGGGGCTGATGGAGCTGGAGCGCAAATACGGCGAGTTCGACGCGGGCCAGGTACTGCCCCAGCAGACCGACGTCTGGATGATGAAAACCGAACTGGGCTGGCGCCTGGCTGAGCCCGCTCACTAAACACCTATCCACCGGCCAAGGCTGCGTCTCTTAAGCTGTTTTTCTCGCCCCTTACAGCAGATCCTTCATCCGGTGCCACAACATGCCCAGTGCCAACAGCGGGGAGCGCAGCGCCGGGCCGCCCGGGAAGGTCATGTGGGGCACGCTGGCAAAGAGATCGAAACCCCGGCTCTCACCCTTGATCGCCTCGGCCACCAGCTTGCCCGCCATGTGGGTGGCGTTGAGACCGTGACCAGAATAGGCCTGGGCGTAGAGCACGTTGGGATATTCCTTCAAGCGGCCAATCTGCGGCAGCCGATTAGCGCCGATCCCGATCATGCCGCCCCATTGAAACTCAATGGCGGTACCGGCCAGCTCGGGGAAGACCCGCAGCAGCTTGGGCAACATGAACGCCTTGATATCCTTGGGATCCCTTCCTGAGTAGTTGCAAGCACCGCCAAACAGCAGGCGCCCGTCGGCGGAGAGACGATAGTAGTCGAGCGCCACGTTCTGATCACACACCGCCATGTTTTGCGGCAGCAGACGCTGACGCAGCCGTTTTTCCAGCACTTCAGTGGCGAGAATATAGGAGCCGGCTGGCAGCACCCGGCCCCCCAGTTCGGGATTGAGGTCATTGAGGTAGGCGTTGCAACCGATAACCAGATAATCGGCAGTGACCCGACCGTGAGCTGTGGTCACCTCGACCCGTTTGCCGTAGTCGATATGGGTCACTCTGGAGTGTTCAAACAGGGAGACCCCGAGGCTGGCAGCGGCACGCGCCTCACCCAGCGCCAGATTGAGGGGATGCAGGTGGCCAGAGCCCATGTCGATCATGCCGCCGATATAGCGATCAGACCCGACCACTGTGTGGATCTCCTCCCGTGGCACCAGCGTGATCTCGTGCTGATAGCCAAGGCCGGCCAGATGCGCCGCCTCCTCTTCAAACCCGGCCAGATGACGCTGGCGGGTTGCCAGATCGCAGTAGCCCCAGGTGAGGTCGCAGTCGATGTTGAAGTGCTCGATGCGCTCTCGCACCAGCTGTACCGCCTCCAGCCCCATCAGGTCGAGCTCGCGTACCCCTTGCTCGCCGATCCAGCGGGCAAACTGGCCGGTGTCGTGGCCTATGCCACGAATGAGCTGACCACCGTTGCGGCCAGACGCCCCCCAGCCGATGCGGTTCGCCTCCAGCAGGACCACCTTGTAGCCCGCCTGTGCCAGGTTGATGGCGGTGTTGAGGCCAGTGAAGCCGCCACCTATGATGCAGACGTCGGCATTGAGCTCACCGCTGAGCTCGGGCCACTGTTGATTGTCGTTGCGGGTGGCCGCGTAATAGGAGGCCACGTGTTCCTGATGTCCGTTGTGCTTTCCTGTCTGCATACTCAGCATCCTGCCTTGGTAGCCCGACCTGCCCTCGATAATACCCAGCCCCCTACCCCCAATCTAGCCTCCGTGGATCACAGAAATGGAAAAGGCGTACCAAAGGACACCGTTTACTGCATTCTCGGTTTGAGGAAGGCCATCGAGAGGCCCATTCCCCCAGATACAACAGACACAGGAAAGGAGGTATCTGCTGCAATCAGGGCCCTTACAAACACGAAAGGCGCCCCGAGGGGCGCCTTTGCAAGCAATCAAGATACGGTAACGAATTACAGTACGTTAATGGCGTTCAGGTCGGAGAAGGCTTTCTCCAGACGAGCGATCATGGCAGTCTGACCTTCACGCAGCCATACGCGCGGATCGTAGAACTTCTTGTTAGGCTTGTCAGCGCCTTCCGGGTTGCCCAGCTGGCCTTGCAGGTAAGCTTCGTTCTTCTGGTAGAACTTCAGCACGCCTTCCCAGGTTGCCCACTGGGTGTCGGTGTCGATGTTCATCTTCACGACGCCGTAGGAGATGGACTCGCGGATCTCTTCCAGAGTGGAACCTGAACCACCGTGGAATACGAAGTCCAGAGACTTGGCAGGCAGACCAAACTTCTCGGAAACGTGCTTCTGGGAAGCGTCCAGGATGGACGGGGTCAGCTTGACGTTACCCGGCTTGTATACACCGTGTACGTTACCGAAGGAGGCAGCGATGGTGAAACGCGGGCTGATCTTGGACAGACGCTCGTAAGCGTAAGCAACATCTTCCGGCTGGGTGTACAGGGAAGATTGATCCAGGTGGCTGTTGTCCACGCCATCTTCTTCGCCACCGGTGCAACCCAGTTCCAGCTCCAGAGTCATGTTCATCTTGGCCATGCGGGTCAGGTACTCGCAGCAGATGTCGATGTTCTCTTCCAGAGACTCTTCGGACAGATCCAGCATGTGGGAGGAGAACAGCGGCTTGCCGGTTTCAGCAAAGTGCTTCTCGCCCGCTTCCAGCAGACCGTCGATCCACGGCAGCAGCTTCTTGGCAGCGTGGTCGGAGTGCAGGATAACCGGAATGCCATAGGCTTCGGCAACGGCGTGAACGTGCTTGGCACCGGAGATGGCACCGATGATGGCAGCCTTATGACCTTCCATCTTCAGACCCTTGCCGGCGGTGAATACGGCACCACCGTTGGAGAACTGAACGATAACCGGCGCCTTGACCTTGGCAGCAGCTTCCAGCACGGCGTTAACGGAGTCGGTACCAACGCAGTTGACGGCCGGCAGAGCGAAGCCGTTCTCTTTGGCGATGGCGAATACTTTCTGAACGTCATCACCAGTGATCACGCCGGGTTTTACGAAGTCGAAAATTTTCTTAGACATGTTTAATCGTCCTGTTCTCGTATGCCGTTAATAAAAAATGGGGGGTTCATCATGAACCGGCACAGCGGCCACATGATAAACGAAACGGGAGGCTTTTGCCCCCCGTCTCGGGTCAATTAGGCTTTGGCGCGCTGTTCAAGCATCGCAACAGCCGGCAGTACCTTGCCTTCTACAAACTCCAGGAAGGCGCCGCCGCCAGTGGAGATGTAGGAGACTTTGTCGGCGATGCCAAACTTGTCGATGGCGGCCAGGGTGTCACCACCGCCAGCGATAGAGAAAGCCGGAGAAGCAGCGATGGCCTCGGCAATCACCTTGGTGCCTGCGGAGAACTGATCGAACTCGAACACGCCAACCGGGCCATTCCACAAAATGGTCTTGGCGTTCATGATGATGTCGGCCAGGGCCTTGGCAGAGTCAGGGCCGATGTCGAAGATCATGTCGCCGTCGGTCACGTCGGAGACGGACTTGATGGTGGCCGGAGTAGACTCGGAGAACTCGGTACCCACGACCACGTCGGTGGTGACCGGAATGTTGGTCTCGGCGGCCAGTTTCTTGGCGGTGTCGAGCAGGTCGTGTTCACACAGGGACTTGCCGACGTTGTGACCGGCAGCAGCGATGAAGGTGTTGGCGATGCCACCACCGACCACCAGCTGGTCTGCGATCTTGGAGAGGGACTCCAGCACGGTCAGCTTGGTGGAGACCTTGGAGCCGCCCACGATGGCAACCATCGGGCGCTCGGGCTTGAGCATGGCTTTGCCCAAGGCTTCCAGCTCACCGGCCAGCAGCGGACCAGCACAGGCGATCGGGGCAAATTGAGCCACACCGTAGGTAGAACCTTCGGCGCGGTGAGCAGTACCGAATGCATCCATTACAAAGACGTCACACAGGGAGGCGTATTTTTTGGCCAGCTCTTCGGTGTTCTTCTTCTCGCCTTTGTTGAAACGGCAGTTTTCCAGCACAACCAGCTCACCGGCAGCGACGTCTACGCCATCCAGGTAATCCTTGGCCAGGCGGACCGGGCAGGACAGTGCGTCTTTCAGATAGTTGACTACCGGAGCCAGGGAGAACTCTTCGTTGTATTCACCCTCGGTCGGACGACCCAGGTGGGAGGTGATCATCAGCTTGGCGCCCTTTTCCAGAGCCAGCTTGATGGTCGGCAGCGTCGCCACGATACGTGCGTCGGAAGTGACCTTGCCGTCTTTTACCGGCACGTTCAGGTCAGCACGGATCAGCACGCGTTTACCCGCCAGATCCAGGTCGGTCATCTTGATAACAGACATATTCAGTCCTCTATATTTTCAGGTAATGTTAAAAACAGTAACCTTGTGCCCGGTGCAGGCTCTCAGCCTGCGGCCATCATGGCCCGGGTGGTATCCAGCATACGGTTGGCGAAGCCCCATTCGTTATCGCACCACATCAACATCTTGACGAGGTTGGCATCGCTCACCCGGGTCTGGGTACCATCAATGATGCAGGAGTGCGCATCATGATTAAAGTCTACGGAGACCAATGGCTCTTCCGTGTAATCCAGAATACCGCTTAATGTACCTCTGGATGCCCGTTGCAGAGCTTGATTTACGTCAGTAACCGTCACTTTTTTACGAACAGTAATACTGAGATCCATTGCCGTTACGTTGATGGTCGGCACCCGTACCGCGATCGCCTCGAACTTGCCGGCGAAGTGGGGGAGGATTCGCTCCAACCCCTTTGCCAGCTTGGTGTCCACCGGGATGATGGACTGGCTGGCAGCACGGGTTCGACGCAAGTCACTGTGGTAGGCATCGATGACTTGCTGATCATGCATGGCCGAATGAATTGTCGTAATAGTACCACAATTTATCTCGAACTCTCGATGCAATGTTTCTATGACGGGCACCACGCAGTTGGTGGTACAGGAGGCGTTGGAGACGATCCGCTCCCGCCCCGTCAGCACCTGATGGTTCACCCCGTAGACGATGGTCGCATCCACATCCGCATCAGCCGGATGGGAGAAAAGCACCTTGCCCGCCCCCGCCGCCAGATGGCGTTTGGCATCGGCCCGCGAGCCAAATACCCCGGTGCAGTCCAGTACCACATCCACCCCCAACGCCCGCCACGGCAGGCTGGCCGGATCCCGCTCGGCAAACAGGGGGATGAGATCCTCCCCCACCAGCATGCTGCTGCCAGCCAGCTGCACTGGATACCGGAAGCGGCCGTGGCTGGTATCGAAACGGGTGAGGTGCACCATGGCTTCGGGCGCCGCCAGTTCGTTGATGGCAACGATCTTGATGGTCTTGTCGCGCCCGCTTTCATAGAGGGCTCGCAACACGTTGCGGCCAATCCGCCCGTAACCATTGATGGCAATCTTGATCATGGAAAAAGTGTGTCCTTAGCGACGGCAAAGAGGGCCGATGGATGGCTCACGACAGCAGGGCATCCTGGAATACGCCACGAGCCAGCAGGGCAGCCCCGAATACCCCGGCGCTATCCCCCAGAGCTGGAGCAATAATGGGGGTGGCGAAGCGGGGATTAAAGAGGAAGGGCAAAATTGTCTGCCGCCCGGCGCTGTAAAGGCTCTGCACGTTGCCGACCCCGCCGCCGATGACGATGACATCCGGATCCAGAATGTTGACCACGTTGGCCAGCGCCTGACCAAACAGCAGGTGCAGTCGGTCGAGGGTAAGCCTGGCCACATGATCGTGGGCGCTGGCCGCCGCAATCTGGGCCAGCGACAGATGACGCTTGGCCTTGGCCTGATACCAGGCCTCCAGCGCGGGGCCGCTGATGAAGGACTCGACGCAGCCGCGCTTGCCGCAATAGCACTCGGGCCCATCGGGGGAGAGCACATTGTGGCCCCACTCACCGGCGATGCCGTGGTGGCCATTGAGGATCTGGCCATTGATGACGATGCCGGAACCGACCCCGGTGCCCATGATGATGCCGAACACCACGCGTGCAGAGGGATGGTGCTGGCGCACTGCCCCGAGATGGGTCTCCGCCAGGGCGAAGCAGTTGGCGTCGTTGGCAATCAGCACAGGCATACCCAGTTTAAGCTCCAGATCTTCCTTGAACGGCTTGCCGTTGAGCTCTGTGGTGTTGCAGTTCTTCATCAGGCCGGTCTGGGGATCCCGCGCCCCCGGGGTGCCCATGCCCAGCACGGTCGGCCGCTGACCCAGCTTGGTGGCGCACTCGTCCACCAGTTTGGCGATCTGGCCGATCATGTGCTGATAGCCGCCCTGGCGCTCGGTGGGGATGCGGTGGCGCAGCAGCACCTCGTCGCCATCCAGCACCACGCATTCACACTTGGTACCACCGAGATCTATGCCCCAATCCAGTGATTTCTTGCTCATCTTGCCTCCTGCCATGACCAAGGATGCTGCCGCGAGGACGCTAGCTGTCCGCCTCACCTGCGACCGCTCATCTTGCTCTTCATTTACCCGCGAGTGTGGCGCAGTGTAACCCGAGCCGGGGCCGGGATGCAGCCCCAAACCACGGCAGGCCGGATAACAAAACGGGGCCCGCAGGCCCCGTTCTCATTGTGCTTTTTACCGGTCTCAGCGACCGTGGTACTGAGCCGACAGCTCGTGCACCGCATTGACGAACACGCCTGCGTGCTCCGGATCCACGTCCTGATGGATGCCGTGACCCAGGTTGAAGACGTGGCCGTTGCCGCTGCCAAAGCCCGCCAGTATGGTGGCAACCTCTTCACGGATACGCGCTGGCGCGGCGTAGAGCATGGAAGGATCCATGTTGCCCTGCAGTGCCACCTTGTCACCGACCCGGCGCTTGGCGTCTGCTATGTCTATGGTCCAGTCCAGCCCCAGCGCATCGCAACCGGTGGCGGCGATCTGCTCCAGCCACTGGCCGCCGTTCTTGGTGAACAGGGTCACCGGCACGCGGCGCCCCTCATTTTCACGGATCAGGCCATCGACGATCTTGTGCATGTACTGCAGGGAGAAATCGCGGTAATCCCGTGGCGTCAGCACGCCGCCCCAGGTGTCGAACACCATGACCGACTGTGCACCCGCCTTGATCTGGGCATTGAGATAGGCGATGACGCTGTCGGCCAGCTTGTCCAGCAGCAAGTGCAGTGTCTGCGGCTCGGCGTACATCATCTGCTTGATCTTGGTGAAGGCCTTGGAGCTGCCCCCCTCCACCATGTAGGTGGCCAGGGTCCAGGGACTGCCGGAGAAGCCGATGAGCGGCACCTCGCCCTTCAGCTCGCGGCGTATGGTGCGCACCGCATTCATCACGTAACCCAGCTCGTCTTCCGGATCCGGAATGGGCAGCGCCTGCACATCGGCCATGGATTTGATGGGACGCTCGAAGCGCGGGCCTTCGCCGTGTTCGAAGTAGAGACCCAGCCCCATGGCATCGGGCACGGTCAGGATGTCGGAGAAGAGAATGGCGGCATCGAGCGGATAGCGGCGCAGCGGCTGCAGGGTGACTTCACAGGCCAGTTCGGCGTTGCGGCACAGGGACATGAAGTCCCCCGCGACGGCGCGGGTCGCCTTGTATTCCGGCAGATAACGGCCAGCCTGGCGCATCATCCATACCGGGGTCATGTCCACTTCCTGGCGCAGCAGGGCACGCAGGTATCGATCGTTCTTCAGCTCTTTCATCCCAGTTCCTGAGTTCATATCACGCATAAAATGGCGGATATGATACCACTTTGTGCGTGACGCGGGGCGGCCCAAACGCCCGCCATGGCGCTTCAAGTGCAAAGATGTGAAGGGGCGCAAACAAGCGCCCTGTTTTTTATCGCCGTCAGTGCACTTCGCTCAGACTCTGCTCGATGAGCCGCCGCGCTATGGTGCCGTGCGGGGGCAGCCGTGGCAGCCGGTCTGCCTCAAAGAAATCGGCGGCCACCAACTCCTCATCCTGCACCCGGATCTCGCCGCTCTCATAGTCGGCGGTGAAGCCCATCATCAGGTTGTGGGGGAAGGGCCAGGGCTGGCTCGCCACGTAGCGCACGTTGTGCACCCGGATGCCACTCTCCTCAAACACCTCCCGCGCCACACACTGCTCCAGGTTCTCACCCGCCTCCACGAAGCCGGCCAGCACGGTATACATGGGGTCATCCGCCTGATAGTGACGGCGATGGGCCGCCAGCAGGATCGCTGGCCCCTTGCGCACCGCCACTATGATGCAGGGGGAGATGCGCGGGTAGACGACGTGACCATGCTGGCACATCTGCGCCCACTCCCCGCTCTTGGGCGCCATGGGGGCACCGCACTCGCCGCAGAAGCGATGGCTGCGGCGGAAGGTGGCCAGCTGCCAGGCTCGGCCCCCAAGACGAAAGCCCTCTTCATCGCCGGCCACCATCAGTTGGCGCAGCGGCATGAGCCGACTGGTGTCGGCCTCAGCACCCAGCGCCAGCAGATAGCAGGGCAAACCGCCCCACTCATCAAAATGCTCAAAGGTGGCGCGTTGCAGATGAGCGGGCAGGCTGGCGCGAGGGCCTTGTGGAATGCGCCCCTGTTCATCCAGCAGGACGAGGTGATCGCCCCCCAGCACGAACCAGCGGGCCTGTTCAGTTAATGGCATCAGATGAACACTCTTGTTGCGATGTCAGATGAGAATGGCTTGCACGGCATGATGCACCGGACGCGGCCCGGTGAAAAGTGACGAGTCGCGACCATATTACGACCGCTTGGGCCCGCTGGCGACCCCAAGATGGCAGCCCCGGGGGCAAGAGACGACCAATAGAAAGGCCGCCCGCAGGCGGCCTCAAGGTGTGGCTCCCAATGCCGATCAGGCATCGCCCATTGCCAGCAGGGAAGCGTTGCCGCCCACCGCCGTGGTGTTGATGGTGCGGGTCTTTTCGGTCACGAAGCGGCCAAGGTAGTGGGGGCCACCCGCCTTGGGACCGGTACCGGAGAGCCCTTGCCCGCCGAACGGCTGCACCCCGACCATGGCGCCGATCTGGTTGCGGTTGATGTAGACGTTGCCCACGTTGATGCGGCGGGCCAGCTCCTCGGCATAGGATTCGTTACGGCTGTGGATCCCCAACGTCAGGCCGTAGCCGGTGCCGTTGATATCTGCGATCACCTTGTCCAGATCCTTGGCGGCGTAGCGCACCACGTGCAGGATAGGGCCGAACTGCTCCTTCACCAGCTCGCTGATGGAGCCGATTTCCAGCGCCGTCGGCTGCACGAAGTGACCCGCCAGGGTGACGGTCGGCATGGGTGCCTGAGCGATCAAGCGGGCGCGCGGGATCATGTGCCCCAGATGCGCGTCCAGCCCGGCCTTGGCGTCAGCGTCGATGACCGGGCCGACGTCGGTATTGTGCTCGGCCGGATTGCCGACTTTGAGCTCCTGCAGGGCACCGGTCAGGATCTCCAGCACCCGCGGCGCGATTTCCTCCTGCAGGTAGAGCACCCGCAGGGCGGAGCAACGCTGCCCGGCGCTCTGGAAGGCGGCGCTCACCACGTCGCGCACCACCTGCTCCGGCAGGGCGGTGGAGTCGACTATCATGGCGTTCTGACCGCCCGTCTCGGCGATGAGCGGCAGGATGGCGCCATCACGTTGGGCCAGCGTCATGTTGATGAGCTTGGCGGTCTCGGTGGAGCCGGTGAAACAGACGCCACCGATGCGGGCATCCGCCGTCAGCTTGGCCCCCACGCTAGCGCCATCACCCGGCAGCAGTTGCAGCACGTCACCCGGAATACCGGCCTGATGGGCCAGGGTCACCGCCAGATGGGCGATAAGGCCGGTCTGCTCCGCCGGTTTGGCGATAACGGTATTGCCGGTGGCCAGCGCCGCAGCGATTTGACCAAGGAAGATGGCCAGCGGGAAGTTCCACGGTCTGATGCAGACAAAGACGCCACGGCCCTGCAAGAACAGCTCGTTCTGCTCACCCGTGTAACCGGGCAGCAGGGTCGCCTGCCCCATCAGGCCACGGGCCTGCACCGCGTAGTAGCGGCAGAAATCCACCGCCTCGCGTACCTCGTCGATACCGTCCTGCAGCAGCTTGCCCGCCTCGCGGGTACACAAGGAGATGAACTGCTCGCGGTTCGCTTCCAGCAGATCTGCCAGCGTCTCCAGCGCGGCGGCGCGCTCGCTCACCGGGGTCTCGCGCCAGCGCGGGAAGGCAGCATGAGCGGAGGCCAGCGCCTGCTCCACCGCCTGCTCGTCGGCCCAGTGGATCTTGCCGACCGTCAGGCTCACGTCCTGCGGGCTCAGCACTGTGCGGGCCTCGCTGCGCTTGAGGGTCTCCCCATCGACGATGGGACCCGCCAGCCACTGCTTGCTCTCCAGCTCTTTCAACCTGGCGAAGAAGGGACGCTGGATGGCGACGATGTTCATGTTCACGCCGCTGGAGTTTTTACGGTCCGTGAACAGGTTCACCGGCTGCGGAATGCGGTCATTGGCCAGGCTGCCATAGCGCTTCAGGGTGCGCAGCGGGTGCTCGGCCAGGCTGTCTACCGGGGTGTTGGGATCCACCAACTTGTGGACGAAGGAGGTGTTGGCCCCGTTCTCCAGCAGGCGGCGCACCAGGTAGGGCAGCAGATCCTTGTGGGCGCCGACCGGCGCATAGATGCGGCAGTGCAGGCCGGGACATTCGCTGAGCACGGCGTTGTGCAGCTCCTCCCCCATGCCGTGCAGGCGCTGGAATTCAAACTGGCGATCGCCAGCCATCTCCAGAATGCTGACCACGGTATTGGCGTTGTGGGTAGCAAACTGGGGGGAGATGAAGCCGCGGGTCGGCTCGCTCAGCAGGTAGCGGGCACAGGCGAGATAGGAGATGTCGGTACCCGCCTTGCGGGTAAACAGCGGGTAACCGGGCAGACCGGCCTGCTGGGCATATTTCAGCTCGCTGTCCCAGTAGGCCCCTTTCACCAGCCGCACCGGGATCAGATCCCCCTGCTCGCGGGCCAGCCCCGTCAACCAGCAGAGCACCGGCAGGGCGCGCTTGGAGTAAGCCTGCACCACCATGCCGAGCTTGCCCCAGCCGCGGTTGGCCTCGGAGCGGTAGAGCTGCTCGAAGAGATCGAGCGACAGCTCGAGGCGGTCCATCTCCTCGGCATCGATGCTGATGGCCACGTCCTTGTCACGGGCCAGACGCACCAGCCCCACCAGTCGCTCGCTCATCTCGCCGAGCACCCGCTCGCGGTTCGCCACGTCATAGCGCGGATGCAGCGCCGACAGCTTGATGGAGATGGACGGGGCCGGGCCGCCGTCGCTGATGCGCTCATTGCCGACCGCCTCGATGGCGCGCTGGTAGTCGCCGAAATACTTGTCCGCATCGGCCAGGGTCAGGGCGGATTCCCCCAGCATGTCATAGGTGTGGGTGTAACCCTTCTCCCGGGACTTGCGGCTCGCCTTCAGGGCCTCCTTCATGTCACGCCCCAGCACGAACTGCTTGCCCATGATCTTCATGGCGGCATACATGGCGGAGCGCACCACAGGCTCACCCAGCTTGTTGACCATGCGGCCCAGCATGTTGGCCGGATTGCCGTCCAGCTTCTTGTCGAGCTTGATGATCTTGCCGGTCAACATCAGGCCCCAGGTGGAAGCGTTGACCAGAGTGGAGTCGCTCTTGCGAAAATGGGAGGACCAGTTGGCGCCGGAGAGCTTGTCCTTGATCAGGGCGTCGGCGGTCTCGGCATCGGGAATGCGCAACAATGCCTCGGCCAGACACATCAGTATGATCCCCTCCTGCGTATCCAGGCTGTACTCTTGCAGGAAGGCGTCGATGCCATCGCCCGATCCACTCTCCTTGCGTACCTTGGTCACCAGGGTACGGGCGCGCTGGGTCACCCGCTCCAGCGAGGCACCATCCCCCGGCAACATGGCAGAGAGCTCCGCCAGATAGGCATTCTCATCCACCACATAATTCTGGGTAATGGCTTCGCGCAGGGCGGCCAGATCGGAGGGAAGGTAGTCAGCAGCAAGAACTTGAGTGGCTTTGAACATATGGGGTCTTCCTGTACGCCCGCAGGCTATGTCGACGAAGGCGGCCGTGCCGCCGAAACGCCGACAATGTATACAATATCAACCGATAGATGAAATGAAATTGTTGCCTGACATTAACAAATATCGCTAATTGGCTCAATTGGCGCACATTAAAGCCGAGGGGTTGGCGAGGCGGGTAATTTCACTGCCTTATTTTGTATACAATTTTATGCAGGGCAAAAAAGAAGGTCGCTATTGCGACCCTTCTTCATCCGACCGACAGAAACGGTCCGTTTGTCCTGCTTCACCACGGCTGCCACGACAGGGCAGAACCTGGGTAGCAGCATGCAAATCAGTTCATCCAGCGTTCGCCACGACTGCGACGACGGGGCAGCATGGGGAGCAGTATGCCAAGCAATATGCCGCCCCCCACCATGGCACCACCGCGGATGAACCAGTCCATCTGCATGTCGTGCTCCTGGTTGTCATAGCTCTGGGTCAGGGCGTCGTTCTGCTCCTTTAGATTCCCCATCTCCTCGCTCTGGCTGGCGAGCTGGGTCTTCAGGCTGGCGATCTCCTTGCTCTGCTCGGCGATCTGACCATCCTTCTCGGTGAAGCGCTGCTCATTGTCACCGTTGAGGTTTTGCAGGCGAGCCTTGAGCTCTTCCAGCTCTTTCTGAACCTGGGGCAGGCGCTCGCGCAGGCTGATCTCGCTCTGCAGCTCGCTGTTTTTGATCCAGCCATCGCGGCCACGACCGTCCACCACCTGGGTAAAACCAGCCTCGTTGTTCACCGCCTTGACTTCGAGCGGTTCACCCGCCTTGACGCTGCCGAGGATCCGGTACTGGGTACCCGGACCGTTGTGGATAAAGGTAGAGATGTTGTCTGAGACATAACGGGTATCGGCCAGTGCCTGTTGGGCACATAAGCAGATCAGGATCCCGAGAAGGGCGCGCATGGTCGATCGATTCTCTTCATTTGGTTAGATAACTGGCCGAATGTTAAGCCGCCTGCGGGTCAAAGGACAAGCAAAGAAAAACGCCCCTCCCCCGAGCTGAGAGCTGGCTCGCAACTTGTCCCCTCCCCCATGCGACCATTCCAGACGCCGGAGGCTACTTCTGTTTCAGCGCCTTCACCTCGGCGGACAAGGCGCGCAGCTCCTGCAGCAGCAGCTCATGCTGGGCACTCTGGTGATGCCGCCACTTCTCCAGTTCGTCATCCCTCCGTCCCGGCTGCAGAAACAGGCTGGCCATGAAGCCACTGATGGCACCGAACAGACCGACCCCGAACAGGATCAGCAGACTGGCGACGAAGCGTCCCTGCTCCGTCTTGGGCACCAGATCGCCGTAACCCACGGTAGAGAGTGTCACCAGGGTCCACCAAAAGGCGTCGTAAGGGGTCTGTATCAGGCTGCCGGGCTGACCCGATTCGATCAGATATATGACGCCCGACCCCATCCCCAGCAGCAGGAAAAACAGAAACAAGATCCCCGAGAGGGTGGTCTCGTTGCGTTCGCGGCGGAACATGCCGAGCAGATCCGGCTGCTTGCGCAACAGCTGATAGACCCGCCACAGCTGGATCAAGCGCGCCCAGCGTAGCTGTTCCACCATGGGCAGACTGCCCGGCAGATAGAACCAGTTCGCCTTGAAAAAGGCCATCTTGTCGCTGGCTCGTACCCAGCCATAAGCGAAGTGGGCGAGGAAGAAATAGCAGATCAGACTGTCGACGTCATAGAAGAGCTGCAGTGTCTGGGAGGGCCACTCCGAGTAGCCCCACCAGCGGGCGCAGACCAGCGCAACGGAGATCACCGACAGAAACGCCATCAGCAGATCCATGGCGCGCAGGTGAGTTAAGTGATGTCGCATACATTTTCCGACTTTAGGCACAGTACAAATGAATAAAAGAGAAGATAATGCCGATAGTCCTGAGGGCAAAGGAAAAAACGGCTTTTAAAAAGGAGAATGGCAATGCAGTTGAACCTGCTGGAGAAAAGAATGAGCAACATCCGGCTGATACCCAAAGTGGTACTGCTCATGGTGTTCAGTACTGTGTTGTTGCTCATCAAGCTCTGGTTTGACGCCAGCATTCTGGAAACCACCCTGCTGAGCGAGGGCATAGATGCCGACAAGGCCAATGCCATTGCCGATCGCCTGCTCTGGACCGGGGTGGTGGAAACCGCCGTGATGGGGGTCATCTTCGTGGTGCTGCTGCTAACCGGCTCCCGTCTCATGGTCAAGCAGGTGCACTACCTGGTGGGCCTGCTGGAACGCTTCGCCCGCAAGGATCTGAGCCACAAGGTGCTGCTCAAGTCCCGCGACGAGTTCGGCGACATCGCCAAGGCGGTGGCCCACTCGCAGGAAAACCTCAAGCAGGTATTCGGCACCCAGCGCGTCGCTTGCAAGGAGCTCAACGACATCGCCTCCCAGGTCACCCTTTGCATGGAAGAGGCCAACGAGGCCATCAGCGAGGAGTTCACCCAGATAGAACAGCTGGCCAGCGCCATGAGCCAGATGGTGGGCGCCATTCGCGAGGTGGCCGCCCATGCGGAGCAAGCCTCCCACGCCACCGCCGACACCAGCCTGCTGGCCGAAGAGGGCAGCCGCTGCGTGGCGGCTACCGTCAGCACCATAGATACCCTCTCCGGCAACATCCAGCGCTCCGCCAGCGTGGTCAATGAGGTGGAGCAGGGAGTCGAACAGATTGGATCCGTCGTGGATACCATTCGCGGCATCTCGGAGCAGACCAACCTGCTGGCCCTCAATGCCGCCATCGAGGCTGCCCGCGCCGGTGAGGCGGGTCGCGGCTTTGCCGTGGTGGCGTCAGAGGTACGCGAGCTGGCCAACCGGGCCCAGGCCGCCACCGTCGAGATCCAGAAGATGATCGAACAGTTGCAGGGCAATGCCCGTCAGGCTGCCGAGTTGATGGCCAAGAGCGTGCAACAGGCCGACAAGGGGGTGGAGCAGGTGACCCAGGCCGGTGATCAGCTCGCCACCATAGTGCTGCGGGTACAGGGGGTAGCCGACATGAACCGCCACATCGCCGCCGCCTCCGAGCAGCAGAGCTCGGTGGCCGAAGAGATGAGCGGCAACCTGGAGCAAGTCAAGCAGGTGGTGGAAGGATCCGTGGTCGTCCTGCGGGAGCTGCAGGAAGCCTCCGAGCTGGTGGAACACCATAGCCAGACCCTGGATACCCATATCCAGGCTTTCAAACTGGCCTGACGGGCATTACCTCTCAGACCGGATACAGGAGCAAACGGCTCATCACCGCCAGACCCTCGACAGTACTCATCATCCAGGCTTTCAAACTGGCCTGCGACCGCGATTTGAGTAAACTGGAAGGCCCCGCGAGGGGCCTTTCTTATTCATGTCACGGCAAGGAGCCTGGATGCAGCACCCACAAGATCACTCCCAACTGGAGATCAGCGACGACAAGGGACGGCTCGACGTGCCCTTGATCCACCAATTTTTGTCCGGGGAGGCCTATTGGTGCCTCGGTATTCCACAGGCGACGGTACAGAGAGCCATCAACCACTCTCTCTGTTTCGGTGGCTACGTGGCAGGTCAGCAGGTGGCCTTCGCCCGGGTCATCACCGACAAGGCCACCTTCGGCTATCTGGCGGATCTATTCGTGCTGCCCGCCCATCGTGGCCGGGGCCACAGCAAGACGCTGATGGCGGCTATCCTGGCTCACCCGCAATTGCAGGGGCTGCGGCGCCTCAGCCTGGCTACGTCGGATGCTCACGGCCTCTATGCCGGTTTTGGCTTCGTGCCGCCGCGCAAACCGGCCAGCCTGATGGAAAAGTACGATCCCGAGATCTATCAACGCTCCTGAGCAGGGATCGCAGCGCTCGCCGGTTCATGCCGTACACCCCTGCGCTGTGGTGCAGGGGTGAGACAATGCATGGTGAGGGTACCTGCGATCAGCTCGCCCATCGCACTGTGCCGAGCCGCTCGACAGTGCTAGATTGGCTGCCAGCATTTTCATTCACCCTGCAGACCCGTTAACCACAAGGACGGCAACCGTGGCCCAGCATTTTGCTTCTCTCCCAGCATCAATCTCCGCATCTATCACCTCTTTCCCGCCCTTGCTGCAAGAACAGGCCGAGCGCCAGTGGCAGCGGCTGGTCGAGCTGGCCCCCGACTATGGCGACCTGCCCGAGCCGGTTCGCCAGACCTTGCTGACCCTGCTGGGCCTCTCCGATTTTGTCGCCGATTCCCTCTTCAAACAGCCGGAGTTGCTGACACAGCTGCTCGCCTCCGGGGATCTGGAGCGGGCTGAACGCTGGCCCGCCTACCAGCGCGATCTGACCGCCCTGCTCGCCGAGGTGAGTGATGAAGAGGCGCTCAAGCGCATCCTGCGCCAGTTCCGTCGCAGCCGCATGCTGGTGATCGCCTGGCGCGAGCTGCTGGGCCACGCCGCGGTGGAAGAGAGCTTTATCCACCTCACCAAGCTGGCGGATGCCCTCATCTGCTCCGCCCGCGACTGGCTCTACGCCAAACAGTGCAGCGAGCTGGGTACCCCGATGGATGGCAACGGCAACCCGCAGCCGCTGCTCATTCTCGGCATGGGCAAGCTGGGCGGGGGCGAGCTGAATTTTTCCTCGGATATCGACCTTATCTTCACCTTCCCCGAGAACGGCTACACGGTCGGCGGGCGGCGCGAGCTGGCTAACCAGCCCTTCTTCATCAAGCTGGGCCAGCGGCTAATCAACGCCCTGCACCAGCCCACCCAGGATGGCCAGGTGTTCCGGGTCGATATGCGCTTACGCCCTTTTGGCGATGCGGGGCCGCTCGCCATCTCGTTTGCCGCCATGGAGGATTACTACCAGCACCACGGCCGCAACTGGGAACGCTACGCCATGGTCAAGGCGCGGGTGCTGGGGCCCCAGTGTGAACACGCGGTCGAGCTGGCCGAGATGCTGCGCCCCTTCGTGTTTCGCCGCTACATCGACTTTGGCGTCATCGACGGCCTGCGCCAGATGAAGGCGATGATCGCCGCCGAGGTGCGCCGCAAGGGGCTGGAGGGCAACATCAAACTGGGGGCCGGTGGCATCCGTGAAGTGGAGTTTATCGCCCAGGCGCTGCAACTTATTCGCGGCGGTCGTGAGCCTGCGCTGCGGGTGCGCCACCTGCCCCAGGCACTGGCCGCCATCGCCCGGTGCGGCGCCCTCGAATCCGCCCATTGCGACCGCTTGCTGGATGCCTATCGCTTCCTGCGCCGGGTGGAGAACATCCTGCAGGAGATTGGCGATCAGCAGACCCAGACTCTGCCCACCGAGGAGCGGGATCGCCAGCGGCTGATCGCCGCCCTCAACTTTACCGACTGGGACGCTTTTATGACTCATCTCGATGAGGAGATGGCGGCCGTCCATCAGGAGTTCGCCGCCGTGGTGGGGGAAGAGAAAGAGGCCCCCGCCCATCTGGAGCAGCTCTGGCTCGATCTGTGGCGCACCGAGCTCGATGCCGCCGAGCTGGAAAAACTGCTGACCGCGCAGGGGGTGGCCGAGCCCGCCCAGCTCTGCGCCGCCCTGCTGCGCTTCAAGGAGGAGTACAAGCGCCGTCAGATCGGGCCGCAGGGGCGCATCGCGCTGGACTGGCTGATGCCGGAGCTGCTGCGACTGGTGGTGGCCAGTGAGCAACCCGCCCGCCTGTTCGAGCGGGTGTGCGCGCTGCTGACCCGCATCTTCACCCGCAGCGCCTATCTGCAGCTGCTGGCGGAAAACCCGGGTGCCCTGCGCCAGCTGGTACGGCTGTGTGATGCCAGCCATCTGGTGAGCGAGCAGCTGGCACGCTACCCGATTTTGCTGGACGAGCTGCTCGATCCCCAGCACCTCTACCACCCCACCCCGCTCGATCAGTACAAGCCCCAACTGCGCCAGTTCCTGCTGCGCATCCCCGAGGAGGATGTGGAGCAGCAGATGGAGGCGCTGCGCCAGTTCAAGCAGGTGCAACTGCTGCGCATCGTGGCAGCCGACATCGCCGGCGCCCTGCCGCTGATGAAGGTGAGCGACCACCTCACCTGGCTGGCGGAGGCGATCACCGAAGAGGTGGTCAATCAGGCGTGGGCCCAGATGAGCGAACGCTACGGGGTGCCGCCCGAGGTGGCGTTAAGCGGCCAGCGCGGCTTTGCGGTGGTGGCCTATGGCAAGCTGGGCGGCATTGAGCTGGGCTACGGCTCGGATCTCGATCTGGTGTTCCTGCACGGCGGCGATCCCAACAGCTATACCGATGGCCGTAAACCCATCGACAGCCGCCAGTTCTACCTGCGCCTCGCCCAGCGGATCCTGCATCTGTTCAGCACCCGCACCCCGTCCGGGATCCTCTACGAGATCGACATGCGGCTGCGCCCCTCCGGCGACTCCGGCCTGCTGGTCTCGTCGCTTTCGGCCTATGAGCAGTATCAGCAAAACGAGGCCTGGACCTGGGAGCATCAGGCGCTGGTGCGGGCCCGCCCCATCTATGGCGATGACACCATCGTTGCCGAGTTTGCCCGCATCCGCCGCGATGTGCTGGCCAAAGCGCGGGAGCTGCCGACCCTGGCCCGCGAGGTGCGCGAGATGCGCCACAAGATGCGGGATCACCTGCTCAAGGCGGGGGCTGGCGAGTTCGACCTCAAGCAGTCCCCCGGCGGCATGGTGGATATCGAGTTTATCGCCCAGTATCTGGTGCTGGCCCACGCCTGCAGCGAACCCGACGCCCTCACCCGCTGGTCCGATAACGTGCGTATCTTCGATGAGTGTGTCATGGCGGGGGTGCTGACCCTGGAGCAGGCGGAGGGGCTGAAGCAGGCCTATCTGGAGATCCGCAACCTCGGCCATCGCCTCAACCTCTCGGAGATCTCCCGCAAGGTGAGCGACGACCAGTTACTGACCGAACGGGGCCATGTGCTGGCGGTCTGGCAACTGCTGCTGGGGGAGTGAGATACAACACCGCCGGATCAACGAGAAAGGGGCGCTTGGGCGCCCCTTCTAATATAAATGCCTGCTATAAGCTCATTTTTTCTTCACATAACACTCAATAGCGGTGAGCTAGATCCTGTTTCAGGCACACCAGCCTTGGAATCGTATGGCACTTTGCTGAATATACGCAGAGATAAGCTGTGTCTATGACCTCACCTGATTTTGGCCAGATATGATAGGTGAATATCGACTCAACAATTCCAGTCCCAACGCAGAGAGGCAAAAATGGATTTTTCAGAGCAGCTACAGAGTCTCGCCAAAAAGATTGCTCAACAGTCATCGATGATCACAACCGAAGAAGCAACTAAAAACGCGTTTGTTATGCCATTTCTCAACCGTGTACTCGGTTATGATGTGTTTGATCCTACGGAGGTGATCCCGGAATTCACCGCAGATACAGGCATCAAAAAAGGGGAAAAGGTTGACTACGCCATTCTCAAAGATGGTCAAGTGCAAATCCTGGTCGAGTGCAAGAAATACAGTGAAAAACTCTCTGCTAAGCACTCAGGCCAACTCTTTCGTTATTTTTCAGTTACTAATGCTCGAATCGGCATTCTGACCAATGGGGCACAATATGAGTTCTATACAGACCTTGATGCGCCAAACAAAATGGATGAAAAACCATTTTTAACGCTCGATCTGGAAGACATTGATGAACACATTGTGCCTGAGGTATTGAAACTAACCAAAACCTCTTTCGATGTTGAATCTGTAGTCGATGCCGCTGGCGAACTAAAATACCTAAGCCAGATAAAAAGACTGCTAGCCGAACAATTTGGCTCACCGGAAGAAGACTTTGTTAAGTTTTTTGCATCCAGAATCTATGACGGTGTACTGACCGCAAAAGTCAAACAGTCCTTTACCGATATCACCAAGAAGGCGCTTAGCCAATTTCTGAATGACAGTATCAATGCCAGATTGAAATCTGCGATTGGTAGCAGTGTCAGCGCCTCAGCTATCCAACCGGCATTGGATAGTGATCTATCAAGTGACAACAATAATACCGAAGGAGGTTGTGAGGAGAAATCAAAGGTCGATACAACAATTGAAGAGATGGAAGGCTTTAATGTCGTCAAGGCGATTCTGAGACAACAATTTGATGTAACCAGAATCGCGGCAAGAGACACCCAGAGCTATTTTGGCATCCTGCTCGACGATAATAACCGTAAGCCGCTTTGCCGGTTACATTTCAATTCGAAGCAAAAATATCTTGGATTATTTGACACCGATAAAAAAGAAACCCGGTATCCCATCTGCTCTATCGATGAAATATTCACTTTTGCCGACCAGTTACTGACTGCCACTGCCGTCTACGAATAATCTTGGTTTGGGGGCGGATTAATTCCGCCCCTTTCAACCCAGTCTGCGCCAGATGCCTATCGCCCCCCGGCAAGGTCGATGAAGGTGCCGGTGACGTAGGAGGCGTCGTCCGACAGCAACCACGCAATAGCGGCGGCCACCTCGGCCGGTTGACCACCCCGCTGCAGCGGGATCTGGTTTTTCACTCTCTCCACCCGATCGGGTTCACCGCCGTCAGCATGCATCTCGGTGTAGATAAAGCCAGGGCGTACCCCGTTGACCCGGATCCCCTGCGCTGCCACCTCCAGCGACAATCCTCTGGTCAGCACGTCTATGGCCCCCTTGGAGGCGGCATAGTCCACGTATTCACCCGCCGAGCCCAGGCGAGCGGCGGCCGAGGAGACATTGACGATGGCGCCGCCCGCCGTCATGCGCCGCACCGCCTCCCGGCAGCAGAGAAAATAGCCGGTCACATTGGTGGTCAGGGTCTTGTTGATGCGCTCGGCGCTCATCTCAATCACCTTCATCTGGGGCTGCAAGATGCCGGCGTTGTTGACCAGATGGGTGATCACCCCGAGTCGCGCATCCATCTCCTCAAACAGGCGCACCACCTCGGCCTCGACACTGATATCCGCCTGCACCGCTATGCAGGCGACCGGATGTTGCGCCCGGATCTGCGCCACCAGCGCCTCGGCAGCTTGCCGGTCACGCCGATAGTTGATGCAGAGGTGATAACCCTGCCGCGCCAGATGGCGGGCTGTGGCCGCCCCTATCCCCCGGCTGCCACCCGTGATCAGCACATGTTTGTTCATGGACGCTCCTTGTTCACTGTCTCTCAGGCTGACCCGGATAGTACCCCATCTTTGATGGCAAAGCCGCGCTCCGGCACCTTGCTGGCCTGCAGCAAAGAGCCCGCACTGGGCGGGCTCTGAATGGTAATGAAGGGGGGGGATAACTACTTGAACAACCCCTTGAGCAGTTGATCGGCCACCCCCCTGACGCCTTCGCTGTCAGCCTTGTCCCCCAGCAATTTTTTCAGGCCACGCTCTGCCTCCTTGCGGGCCTTCTCCTCCAGTAGCTTGTTGTTGCCGAGCAGCGCCTTCACGTCGAGCCGGTAGCTGGGAGCCTGCCAGTGGCCACCGATACGCACCGGTATGGTGATCTCTTTGAGCTCATCCACATCCTTGCCGCCCTGGCCCTTGCTGCTCTCGACGATGGAGGTGAGGAACAGGAAATCCAGGGTTTCCGGCACCAGGGCTGTCTGACCCTCGCCCTTCACCCGCAGGGCCGGAGCAAACAGCTGGATGTCGTCGGTACGGGCCACGCCATTGGCAATCAGGAAGCTGGCGGTGAAGGCGCTGAAGTCGGTCTTGCGGGCCTCTTTGACCTGCTCGACCCCCTTGCCGGTCAGGGTAGCCCGCGCCTCGCGGATCATCTCCGCCAGGTTGATGCCGTGCAGGGCACCATCGCTCAACTTGAGGCTTACCTTGCCCTGCATCTGGCTGCGCAGCGCCTGCTCAGACAAGCCACGGCCCTGCACCTCGACCTCGAGCTCCCCCTTGCCCTCGAGCAGATCGCTCTGGGCCAGAGTTTGCAGCAACGGGCGCACATTCACCCCCTGCACCCGCTTGTGTATCTGGTAGCGGGCAGGTTGCTGACGGGCATCGAGCACGCCGTTCGCAGTTACCTGACCACCGGCCACGCCGGCGCTGAACTGCTTGAGGCTGAGCTGACCACCCGCCAACGCCAGTTGCAGATCGACGGTGCTCAAGTCCAGTCCCTTCAGCCGCAGGCTGCCCAGTTGCAGCCGACCGGCCAGATCAAACGCCTTGAGCGCGCTCAGATCAGGCTCCAGCGCCGACAGCGCCTGGGCCACCTTGGCGGGGGATGTACCCTTGTCTGCCGTCTTCACGGGCGCCGAAGGGGGCGACGCTGCGGCCTGGGCCGCTGCCGGTTTGCCGAGCCAGGCGTCGAGATCCAGCTTCTCCCCCTTGAGGTCGAACTCAACCCCGGGCACGGCCCCGAGCCGCACCACCCCCTCCCCGCGCAGCAATGTCTTGTCGACATCCAGCACCAGCTTGCTCAGGGTGATGGTCTGCTTGTCGAGCTCGGCGCGGGCAAAGCCAGCCAGCTTGAGATCCAGTTGCGGGCGCGGCAGGGCCGAGCCTTGCAGCTTGGCGGCCAGTACCGCATCCGACACCTCCAGCAGTTGCTGTCCCTGATCGAGCCGCGCCTTGAGAGTCCCCTCCAGGGTGCCGGCCAGGGTCGGTTTGTCCGCAGCCCCCTGTACGCCGCTCAGGTTCAAAGTGAGGCTGCTCCACTGCCCCAGTGCCATCCGGTCAGCCTTGAGGGAGAAAGCATCGAGCCGCTGCGTCGGCGCACTCAGGCTGCCACTCAGGCTGAGATCCTTGAGTTCGCTGGCTGTTGCCTCACGGGCCAGCTTGAGCCTAGCCTGCCCCTTGATATCGAAAGCAAGATCCCCGCGTGCCCCCCTGGCGGCCAGGGTCACCGGCACCCACTTATCCACCGCCAGCTGACCCAGGTTGAGATCGAGCTGCTCGAGGCGGGAAATGGTGCCGTCGCGATCGTCCTGCAGCAGGGCACTGGCCTGTTCCAGCACCACACCCTGCAGGCTGATCTGCCAGGTCTGGCCATTACTCGCAGGGGGCTGGCTCTGGCCACCTGGCGCGGGCTCGCTGCCCTTTACCGACTCAGGGGCCTTGACGAGATCGCTCAGGTTGGAGCTGCCATCGGCTTTGGTCTGGATGAAGAGGTGCGCCCCGTTCAGCGTCACCTCGCCAATCTCCAGCCGGTGGGAGAGCAGCGGCAGCACGGCTACCGAGGCCTGCCCCCGCTCGAAGCGCACCAGATCCGGCTCGGCAAAACCGACCGGGTTGCGAAGCGCCACCTTCTCGAGGGAGAGGCCCAGGCTTGGCCAGAAACGCCAGCCGATATCCCCTTGTATCACCAGCTCGCGGCCCGTGCTCTTGCGCACCTGATCCACCAGCTGGGGCTTGAACTGATTGGGGTCAATCAGGCTCACCAGAGCGACTATCGATATCAGGGCGGCCAGCGCAAGCCCCAGCAGTATGTAAATGATCTTCTTCACGATGGACTCCTTGAATACTGATCCTGTGACTGACTATACCACCGGGGGCGCGGCGGATGACCTCCGTCGCCCGAAACCGGATCGCGGCGAGACAGGGATGGTCGCACCGCCGGAGGCTGACAACGAAAAGGGCCCCGCAGGGCCCTGATCTCGCGGGGTGACAGGCAGTTGCCAGTAGCCTATCTCGCCTGGGTCATGGTTGGTGCGGCAGTTGCCGGTAGCCCATCTCATGAAGGGTAAAGGCGTAGATATCCGCACTCTGCTCGATCAGCTTGGCCACCGGCGTGCCCGCCCCGTGCCCGGCATTGGTTTCGATGCGAATGAGCTGGGGGCTGGGCCCCGCGTTGTAGGCCTGCAGGGTGGCAGCAAACTTGAAGGAGTGAGCTGGCACCACACGGTCGTCGTGATCCGCCGTGGTCACCATGGTCGAGGGGTAGCTGACCCCGGCCCGGATATTGTGCAGCGGCGAGTAGTTCTTCAGATAGTCGAACATGGCCTCGCTATCGGCACTGGTGCCATAGTCGTAGGCCCAGCCCGCCCCGGCGGTAAAAGTGTGATAGCGCAGCATGTCGAGCACCCCCACAGCAGGCAGGGCGACCCGCATCAAATCCGGGCGCTGGGTCATGACGGCCCCCACCAGCAGGCCGCCGTTGGATCCGCCTCTGATAGCCAGCCGGTCCGTGCGGGTGTAACCCTCGGCCTTGAGGTACTCGGCAGCGGCGATGAAGTCGTCGAACACATTCTGCTTGTTCATCTGGGTGCCCGCCAGGTGCCAAGCCTGGCCGTACTCGCCACCGCCACGCAGGTTGGCCACCGCATAGACGCCCCCCAAATCCAGCCAGTTGGCGACCGAGACGCTGAAGCTCGGGGTCAGGCTCACGTTGAAGCCGCCATAGCCGTAGAGGATGGTCGGATTGCTGCCATCGAGCTTGAGCCCCTTGCGATAGCTGATGATGAGCGGCACCCGGGTGCCATCCTTGCTCAGGTAGAAACGCTGCTCGGAGACGTAATCCTCAGGTTTGAAGGGGGCAGCCGAGGCGCGATAGAGGCTGATTGCCCCGCTGTTGGGCTCGAACTTGTAGAGGGTGGGCGGCTGGGCATAGTTCTCGAAGCCGAAGTAGAGCGCGGGATCATCGTGCTTGCCGTTGAAACCGCTCACGCTGCCAAGCCCCGGCAGCGCCACCTCGCGCACCCGCTTGCCGTCATGGTCGAACTGCTCGATCCGGGCGGTGGCATCCACCATGTATTCGGCGAACAGGTAGCCGCTACCGCTGTGCACCGTCAGCACCTGCTGACGCTCCGGGATGAGATCGCGCCAATGTTCGGGGCCAGGGTTGCCCGCATCCACTGTCACCAGCCGGCGGTTGGGGGCATCCCGGTTGGTCAGCAGGTAAAGCGTGCTGCCCCGGTTGTCCACCAGGTTCACGTCTGCAGCCAGATCCCCCTGCACCGTCAGCAGTGGAGCCCCCTCCTGGGTCAGGTCCTTCACATAGAGGCGGTTGCCCGAGGTAGAGTTCGCCGCCGAGATGAGCAGGTAGCGATCATCCTCGGTCACGGTCGCCCCCACGTAACGATGCTGCTGGGCCGGGATGGCGCCAAACACCAGCCGATCATCTTCCTGCGCCGTGCCGAGTCGGTGGAAGTAGAGCTTGTGCTGATCGGTCTTGGCCGACAGCTCACTGCCATCCGGCTTGTCGTAGCTCGAGTAGAAGAAACCCTCGTTGCCAAGCCAGCTGATGCCGCTGAACTTCACGTCCCTGAGCGGCACCTCCAGTGGCTGCTTGCTCTCCACGTCCATCAGGTGGATCTCGCGCCAGTCGCTACCGGCCAGCGACAGGGAGTAGGCAAGCGTCTTGCCGTCACGGGAGAAGCTCAGCTGATCCAGTGCCGTGGTGCCATCGGGGCTGAGCAGGTTGGGATCGAGGAACACCTCGGCCGGCTTGCCCGCCAGCTGGCGCCACAAGACATGCTGGTTTTGCAGACCGTCGTTCTTGAAGAAGTAGTGATAACGCCCCTCGCGAAACGGCGCCCCCTCCTTGGCGTAATTCCAGGAGGCGGCCAGCTTGCCCTTGATGGCATCGCGAAACGGGAGCTGTGCCAGATAATCCTGAGTCATCCGGTTCTGGGCCCTGACCCAGGCCTCGGTCTCCGGGCTGCGATCATCCTCCAGCCAGCGGTAGGGGTCGGCCACGGCCTGACCGAAGTAGTGGTCCACCTGCTCGCTCTGGCGGGTGACGGGGTAGTGAAGGCGCGCTTTCCCTGACATGGCATCCTCTTTGGTTGACTGGCCGCTGCAGGCACTCAGCAGTGACAGGGCCAGCAGGCTGACAATGGCTCGCATCGATGCGGCTCCCTGCGGTGTCGGTGAAACAGGCAGGGTAACAAAGAGTGCCGGATGGCCCAACCCCCTAGAGGCTTGGCTGGCGAATACCCCCTGCGAACCGACACTGGCATGGGTGAGCGGAGTCATATGAATTTTTTCGCTTAAGTTTGCCACTTTATGTTGTTTGTTATCAGGCACTTTGGCCACAAGATGGAATAAGCAACTGACTCAGACGACTCATTCAGGATAACGCATGCCCTACAGCTACCTATCACATCTGCGTTGCAGCAAGACGGGCGAGATCCGCCAGCTCGCCTCTCAGGAGGGCAGCTTCGTCTTCCCGGAAGGAGCGGCCGCCTTCGCCGCTGCCTGCCAGTTGCGTGAAGCGGGCTGGATCCGGGAGGGTGAGCGGGTGGTGATGCTCAACACGGGGGCCGGCATCAAGTACCCGGACACCATCACTGTGTTGCCCCAACGGCTGCGCCGTCACGGGAGGATACCGGCATGACTTTCGACTGGGCGTTCATCCTCACCACACTGCCCGCATTCGGCAAGGCGGTCTGGGTCACCCTGCAGCTCGGCACCATAGTGATCCTCAGCTCGCTCACAGTGGCGTTGCTCAATGTGATCATGCTGAACCTGCACAAGCCGTCGCTCACGGCACTCATCCGCGCGTATGTGGAGCTGGCCCGCAACACGCCACTGCTGATCCAGCTGTTTTTTCTCTACTTCGGGCTGCCAGCGCTGGGGCTGTCGTTGTCAGGTTTCGCCACGGCGGTGATCGCCATGACCTTCCTCGGCGGTGGTTATCTGACCGAGGCGCTGCGTGCAGGCATTCAGGCTGTGCCCGCCAGTCAGCTGGAGGCTGGCCGGGCCATCGGCCTCTCCCGCTGGCAACTGCTGCGCCATGTGCAGTTGCCCCAGGCCTGGCTCGCCAGTCTGCCCGCGCTGTTTGCCAACTTCATCTTTTTGCTCAAAGAGACGACGGTGGCTTCGGCGGTGGCGGTGCCAGAGCTGCTCTACACCACCAAGAATTACATCGCCCTCTACTACAAGACCTACGAGATGCTGGCGGTGCTGACCCTGATGTGCGTGCTGATTTTTCTGCCGCTCTCCCTCGCTCTGCGAGTCGTTGAAAGGAGGCTGCAACATGGTCAGTTCGGTCACTGAATCGCTGATGCAGGCGAGGATCCCGATGTGGGCACTTATCTTCCAGCTGCCACCGTCTCTCGTCACCAAGACGCAGGAAAGGAGGGATCAATATGGCCAGTTCAATCTCTGAACAGCTGACGCAGGCGTTGCCACTGCTGGCGGTGGGCGCGGGCCAGACCCTCGCCATCTCGCTGCTCGCCATCCTGTTTGCCACCCTCGGCGGTGTCGCTTACGGCGTACTGGCACAACAGGGCGGTCGGTTGGTTCGAGGGCTGCTGCGCTGCTATCTCGAGCTGTTTCGGGTGGTGCCGGTGCTGGTATGGCTCTATCTCTTTTTCTTCGGGTTGCCGATCTTTTTCGGCCTCGATATCCCGGCTTTCTGGTGCGCCGTGCTGGTGCTCGCCCTCTGGGGCGCCAGCGAGGTGGGGGAAGTAGTGCGCGGTGGTCTGCGGTCGCTGGCCCGTGGTCAGCAAGAGGCCGGGCTGGCGCTCGGGCTCTCGACCTGGCAGCTCTATCGCCATGTGTTGCTGCCTCAGGCGTTGCAACGGCTGACGCCGCCGACCATCAACATCTACACCCGCATCATCAAGACCAGTTCGCTGGCGGTGCTGATCGGGGTGGTGGAGGTGATCAAGGTGGGCCAGCAGATCATCGAGCGCACCTACGCCTCGGTACTTATCTACGGTCTGCTGTTTCTGTTCTTTTTTCTGGTCTGCTATCCGCTCTCGCTCGCCTCGCGCCGGCTGGAGCAAAAATGGGGTAATGCGGTATGACACCTCTGCTTGAACTTAAGCTCGTCAGCAAACAATTCGGCCCAAATCTGGTACTGGATCGGGTCAGCCTCAGCGTGCGCGCCGGGGAGGTGATCGTCATCCTGGGGCCGAGCGGCTGTGGCAAGAGCACCTTGTTGCGCACCCTGAACGGGCTCGAGCCCATTCAGGGGGGTGAGATCCGCTTCGATGGTGCGCTGCTGGATGGCGCAACTGACTGGCAACGAGTGCGCCAGCGTATCGGCATGGTGTTCCAGAGCTATCACCTCTTCCCCAACCTGACGGTGCTGGAAAACGTGCTGCTTGGCCCCTTGCAGGTGCAAAAGCGGGAGCGGGCAGAGGCGCTGCTGCAAGCCGAGCAGCTGCTGACCCGCATCGGTCTGTGGGAGCGGCGCCATGACTATCCGCGCCAGCTCTCCGGTGGCCAGCAGCAGCGCATCGCCATCGTGCGGGCGCTGTGCATGAACCCGCAGGTGATGCTGTTTGACGAGGTAACTGCCGCCCTCGACCCGGAGATGGTGCAGGAGGTGCTGGAAGTGATCCGCGATCTCGCCGGTAGCGGCATGACCCTGCTCATCGTCACCCACGAGCTGGCCTTCGCCCGGGCGGTGGCGGATCGCATCGTCTTCATGGATGGCGGCCACATTCTGGAGCAGGCCGCGCCCCATCAATTCTTTGACAATCCCAGGAGCGAGCCTGTAAATAATTCTGTGTAACTGCCCACTCCATTACAGGTGACCGTTCAGGCGATCACCGAACTCGATAATAAAACGATTTAGGGCAAGCTTCCAATTCTGGATCGGCATGGTCCATTTCTTGGCGGCCTGCTGTATCGCGAGAAACGCCACTTTGAGCGCCGAGTCGTCGGTCGGGAACAGCTTCCTTTGCTTGGTCGCTTTACGCAGCACGCTGTTCAGTGACTCGATCGCATTGGTGGTGTAAATCACCTTCCGGATGGCGGGGGGATAATCGAACAGCGTGATCAGATTAACCCAGTTACTCTGCCAGGAGCGCGTTATCTGCGGGTACTGGCTATCC
>NZ_JAACGC010000010.1:0-100494 GCF_029237385.1 Aeromonas sp. 1HA1 | reverse complement strand
GGCGAGGCCGATACCCTGGAAAAGCTCGAAGCCCTGCTGCCATGGAACGTCCCGCTGGAGCCGATTGCAAAAAAAGTGGCGCAATACGGTAAAGGCAAGTAGGTCGATTTAACGGCGCTTACGATGAAACGCTCCCATTCACCATCAGGTCCGTTCTCTTCTGCTCGGGAAAAGCGATTCCAGTTCAAACTGCCAAACTGAGTAGCACGTCGCGCTGACCGCATGGTCGGACTAAACAGTTCTAGAGCCTTAGGTGTGCCAATGAACAGCACAGGTACCTTGATGACATTGGTCAGGGTAACAAAAAAATTCAGCATCTTCCCTGCACCACCAGATCGGGATTTTTCCAGATGCTGTATCTCATCGATGACCAGCAAGCCGACCGAGTGCAACGCCGCAACTCGGGCAATATCCCCCAACATCGATTCAGCTGAAGAGCGGGCTTTGGCGTAAAGCTGCTGATAGTCCGTTGCCAGGGCATCATCAACAGCACGAAAGAAGTTCGTGCAGAGATTTTTGACTGAACCATCATGTGGGCACTCCACTTTCAGCCAAACCAATTGGGTATGCTGGTACTCTAGGTGAAATATGGCCTGAGGATAGCTCTGCAAAATGGCCTCAACTGCTGTCGATTTACCGGCTCCCGAGCATCCAATCACAGAGCTTACCAGCGCCTCATTCCCTGCATTACGAGCAACGGCCTGAAAATCGGTACGACTGGCATCATCCAGATTACGTTGATAAGTTCGATCAGCAATATTCCGGCTGAGGTAGCCCC
This sequence comes from Aeromonas sp. 1HA1, assembly GCF_029237385.1. NCBI lineage: Bacteria > Pseudomonadati > Pseudomonadota > Gammaproteobacteria > Aeromonadales > Aeromonadaceae > Aeromonas > Aeromonas sp. 1HA1. The sequence continues at coordinate 99,716 of NZ_JAACGC010000010.1, read as the reverse complement.
TGCGGATCATGCTGGAGATCATCTGCTCCAGTTGTAGATGCAACCTTGTGGGGTAAAGAAACTGGTCCAATATACGCATCATGGCATGACGACGAATATGTCCTGGCAGGACTATTTCTGACTCATCCACTTTAGGGTAACGGTTCAGCATCTGCGCCGTATCCTGTGGTGAGTTGATTTGCGGTAACGCATTGATCAAAGGCTGATCACGATACTCTTCAATCTCCCCTGCAATATAATGGGCAATTGGCAACTTACTCATCATCATCCCCCAGAAAGGCATCTAGATCCGGGTAATCCAGTTGCACGAGCTCGTCAGAGCGAAAAGCTATCACGTCTGCCGACTTCTTAGGTGAAGCTGCTGTCGAGGAGAGTTTTACACTGGATCGAGTGCGTTCTGCCTCCTTTTCATGAAGACGGTTATCCCGTATGCCACGCAAGCGTTCAGCATCAGATGTTCCTGATCGCCCTGTTTTTTTAGCTCTCTCCCTGGCCACCAGTTGTTCGATGTCAGTTTGTAGATCCGGCTTTTCAAAAGCCTCACTCTGTCTGGCGCTCGCTTGCGTTTTACGCGTAGCCGCCAACAGTTTGCCTGCCTCAGCAAAGCTCAAATCACGGAACCGACGACTGCGATCTGAAAGTTCACATATCCAATAGGACTCATAGCTGCCATCAGGTCGAAGGTAGACCGTATTGGTTCGTCGAGGATCGAAAGATACTTCTACTTTGCTTGGTCGATTTTGCCGGATTCGATCAAACCAACCAGCCTTCAATGCCTCCTGGCAGGTGTAAATCAGTCCTTTAAGGGTGATGCCTAGCTCAGAGACTGTAGCCTCTTCGTATGGCAGCAAATTAATTCTGGCCAATGTATCATCACATGGTTTTAGTTTTCCGGTGCGGTGCTGGATCCCCCAATTCCACAGCTCAAGAGGAACAGCAGGCAAGTCCTCTGGCATATCAGGGGCCAGGTCATATCCTGAAACAACATGATGTGTGTTGTGATTGATGACCAATCGAATCATCAGTTCGGTAAAGGCACTCAGACTGAGCTCTGCGTCCAGTTCATATCGACGGCCAATACGTTTTTTACCGTTGATGGGCTCAACGATACCACCAGCATAAGGTCGGAAACCTGCCTGCATGGTATTGAATGCCCGTTCGCATATCCCTTTATCATCGCCACGATAGGCTCGCGCATTACTCAATTGAATATTGAAACGATTAACCAATACATCAGCCTGCCGATAGAGCAGTTCGCCGCGGTCAGCCATGATGCCTGCCGGGATCCCCATACTGGGCCATTGGGAAGATTCTATTGTGATACCGTATTGCAGGCAAAATGCCACTTTGTCAGTGAATGCGTTGGCCAACGCGATCATGGCCGCCACCCATGATGGATTCTCTAGACCCACATACATACCCACAATCATGCGACTGAAGACATCTTTCACAAAGTAGATGACTGGGCGACCGATAATCACATTCGGATCATGATCTGACACCAGATAGATATCCCCAATAGTGGCATCAATTTCATATCGAGCCCCAGGGCCAAAATTCATGTAACCAGAAGTACTGACAATAGGTCGCTTATCCTTGTTATAGACAATCGATGGCGTTCTTTTCTTAGCAACATCCGTAGCCAAGTAATTGGTTTTATAGAAATAGCTGAACTGTGCCATTGTCGGAATGCTGGTTTTATCCGCATTGGGAAAGCGTGATTTGTACAGGCCAACGGCTTTGTCTTTGGCGCCTCCTATCGGTAATTTGTTATTGATCAGATAAAAGCCTTCAATAGCCAAGCGAAACAAATCAGCCACCTCATCGGTGATTATTGTTCCGATGCCTTCCGATACTGTGCGCTTGCGGCCCAATTTGACTTCAACCTGCCGACGCTCTTTTCCGCGTCCACCACAACGATGGTAATCTGGAGCTAAAGCATTGGGGGCCATGCCACGCTGCCAATAGCGACGCAACTGTCTAGTAACATACAGCCGGGGTTTATCTATTTGTCCCAGCAAGGATTTGATCAGTACATTACGCTGAGTTTTATCGAACAGACTGATGTACTGGGCAAATAATGGCTCCAATGCTGAGAATGCCTCATCACGCTTGGCTTGGGCCACACTGTTTGGTTCAACGTAGGGCAGGGGGAAGGGATCATTGATCGGCATGAACTCCGCCAACTGGAGATCATCCTCAGTCATGGGAAACGGCCAAGCATTGGTATCATCAATGTCAATCAACATCAGTTGTTTTAACTGTTCCAGCACGACCCTATACCGCTGCTTGGACTGAGGATCTATGAACACCTGATTAAGAAGCATGTCCTACCCCTTTGCTCATCTGGTGTGCCTGCATTTCAAGCTCATCACTGAACCAACCATGGAATGGCTTTTCGATAGGGGCCATGATGACATGATGGGCAACTGCATACCGCAAGACACTGATATGAAATCCTGGTTCAAGCTGATACTCATCATCAAGTTTCCCACACAAGCGGGATATCTTGCCTTTCGGCTGCTGACGGAGTCGAAAAATGAGATCTTCAATATCGGAAAAGCTAAACTCAAATGTCTTGGCTGTTTCTGTATCCAAATAAGGACGTAGCCAACCAAGATTCTCTTTCAATCCATCAGGTACTTCTCTTTCTGTAAACAATCGCCACTGAACGCCTTTGCTCTCCCAATAGGCCTTCTCTATCTGGAGTTTTTCAATAACGCGTTCCCTACCCAATTCTGTTGATGGCTTCACGGCTATCGCCAACTGGGTTCGATCTGCAAAGTCGATGAGCAGATCCGTGGTCACAACATGCAAATACTCACCGACTTGGGGATGACGGATACCTAACTGACGACAGACATCCAACGAATCATCAATGGGTATAGGAGATTGTTCCCGAATGTCGACGGTTGTGGGGTACCAATCAAACACCAAGAATGCCGCCAGTTCGATACCTGACAACAGGTGATGGACTCGTCCTACCGTTGAGCTGCAGACGCGAATGCTCTCACCTTGGCTACTGAGGTCATCCACTCTGACAAAAGGCACATAGTCCTTGCCGCTACCTAGGCCGCGTGTTTTTAAGCGCTTCCGATCCTTGGGATGGAGTGGTTTGTTGCTGTCAGACATGAAAAGGCCCTCGCTGCTCTTTTGAGCATAGCGAGGGCCATAAAAATATCAAACTATATTATTAACTATCAAAGTTTATTATTTTTATCAAACTTTATTCTACCAACACATCTTTTTTCCTTTCTGACAACGGCTTATTCCACAGTCACCGATTTCGCCAGGTTGCGCGGCTGATCCACATCCGTGCCTTTGATAAGCGCGACGTGGTAGGAGAGCAGCTGCAACGGCACGGTATAGACGATAGGGGCTATCATCTCTTCCACGTGGTTCAGGCTCATCACCCGCATGGTGGCATCGCTCTTGAAACCGGCGTTCGCATCGGCGAACACGTAAAGGATACCGCCACGAGCACGGACCTCTTCCACGTTGGACTTGAGCTTCTCCAGCAGATCGTTGTTCGGTGCCACGACTATGATGGGCATCTCGGCATCGATCAGCGCCAGCGGGCCGTGTTTCAGTTCACCAGCGGCATAGGCTTCGGCATGGATGTAGGAGATCTCTTTGAGCTTGAGCGCTCCCTCCATGGCGATGGGGAACTGGCTGCCACGGCCGAGGAACAGGCTGTGGTGCTTGTCGGCGAACTCTTCGGCCATAGCCTCGATGTCCTTGGCCAGCGCCAGGCTCTCCTTGATGCGCAGTGGCAATGCTTGCAGCGCCTTGACCAACTCGGCCTCGGCGGCGGCACTCAGGTTGCCACGGCAGTGACCAACGGAGGCCACCAGCATCAGCAGGCCAGCCAGCTGGGTGGTGAACGCCTTGGTGGAGGCCACACCGATCTCGGCACCGGCACGGGTCATAAAGGCCAGATCCGACTCGCGCACCAGGGAGGAGCCCGGCACATTGCAGATGGCCAGCGAGCTCATGTAGCCGGACTGCTTGGCCAGACGCAGGGCGGCCAGGGTATCGGCGGTCTCACCACTCTGGGAGAGGGTCACCAACAGGCTGTTGGGGCGTACGACCGACTTGCGATAGCGGAACTCGGAGGCGATCTCCACGTCGCAGGAGACACCGGCGATCTCTTCGAACCAGTAGCGGGCGACCATGCCTGAGTTATAGGAGGTACCGCAGGCGACAATCTGGACGTGCTCGACCTTGTCGAAGATGGCACGGGCGCCGTTGCCGAACGACTCGACCACAACGTGATCTGTGCCCAGACGGCCTTCCAGGGTATTGGTAATGGCTTTGGGCTGCTCGTAGATCTCTTTGAGCATGTAGTGACGGTACTCGCCCTTGTCACCGGCATCGTGAGAGAGTTCGGACTCCAGCTCTTCGCGCACCACGGCCTCCCCATGGGTATCGAAGATGTGCACGTCGCGACGAGTCACCTCGGCCACATCGCCCTCTTCCAGGAAGATGAAGCGACGGGTCACTGGCAGCAGGGCCATCTGGTCGGAGGCAATGAAGTTCTCGCCGATGCCGCGACCGATCACCAGCGGGGAACCGGAGCGGGCCACCACAACGCGGCTGTCGTCACGGCTGTCCATCACGACTGTGCCGTAGGCACCGCGCAGCTGCTTCACCGCAACCTGCATGGCCACCAGCAGACTGGGGGCGGATTTCAGCTCGTGGTGCACCAGGTGAGCAATCACCTCGGTATCGGTGTCGGAGCTAAACACATAGCCCAGCCCTTGCAGCTCGGCCCGCAGCTCTTCATGGTTCTCTATGATGCCGTTGTGTACCACCACTATGTGCTCGGAGATGTGGGGGTGGGCATTGCGCTCGGACGGCTCGCCGTGGGTGGCCCAACGAGTGTGGGCGATACCAGTACCACCGTGGACGGACTGCTCCTCCAGCGCCTTGGCCAGTTCGGCCACCTTGCCCAGACGGCGAACCCGCTGCAGCGGCTGGTTAGCGCTGAACACGGCCACACCGGCCGAGTCATAGCCACGGTATTCCAGACGGCGCAGGCCTTCGACCAGAATTTCAGCCACATCACGTTGGGCGACGGCCCCGACGATGCCACACATAGACTTCTCCTCAAAAGGTAAAAATGGAAATTCGTTTGGATATTCAGGTTAAGCCGCCACGGGGGCGCAGATCAGCGTGATCCCCCGGGCTTGAATCTGTTCTCTGGCCGAGGTGGCCAAGCCTTCGTCGGTCACCAGGGTCTGGATGTTCGCCCAAGGCAGCTCGAGGTTGGGGATCTTGCGGCCTATCTTCTCCGACTCAACCATGACGATGACCTCCCGCGACACCTCAGCCATGACCCGTGACAGACCAACCAGCTCGTTGAAGGTGGTAGTGCCCCGCTCCAGGTCTATGCCATCGGCGCCAATGAACAGCTGGTCGAAGTCATAGGAGCGCAATACCTGCTCCGCTACCTGACCCTGGAAGGATTCAGAGTGAGGGTCCCAAGTGCCACCCGTCATCAACAGAATAGGCTCATTTTCCAATTCCCGCAGGGCGCCGGCCACGTTAAGGGAGTTGGTCATAACGATGAGGCCGCGCTTGTTTCCCAGCATGGGGATCATGGCGCTGGTGGTACTGCCGCTGTCGATGATGATGCGATTGTGATCGCGGATCCGTTCGGCGGCAGCACGGGCTATGGCCAACTTTCGTTTCGAAACTTGCTCGGGATTGCAGTCCACCACCATCTCGCTGGGCAGGGGTATGGCACCACCGTAACGACGCAACAGCAGGCCACCGGTTTCCAGCACAGCCAGATCTTTGCGGATGGTCACTTCAGAGGTGGAGAAGTGCTTGGCCAGGGTATCGACGCTCACTTCACCCTGCTCCTGCACCAGGCTCACTATGGTGTGGCGGCGCTGCTGAGTATTACGTTTGGTCATCTTTAAGTTTCGATTCGAAATAATATCGAAATTTTAGCGCCTTTTTTGGAAAAATAAAACAGCAAATAGGATCCGATTTGGTTCGATGCCAGAATGGGGACGCTGATTTGCGACGAGGACGCCATGCAAAAAAAAGTCATCTGGCTGGTGGAAGATGAGGCCAGCATCGCCGACACCCTGATCTATGCGCTGCAAACCGACGGCTTCGAGGTGGAGTGGTTTCCCCTTGGTCAGTCGCTGTTGACGCGACTGGAACAGACGCGGCCCGATTTTCTGATCCTGGATGTGGGGCTGCCAGACATCAGCGGCTTCGAGCTATGCAAGCAGGTGCGGGCGCTGACCGACGTGCCCCTGATGTTCCTCACCGCCCGCAGCGAGGAGATAGACAGACTGATCGGGCTGGAGATAGGGGCAGACGACTATGTGGCCAAGCCCTTCTCGCCACGGGAAGTTTGCGCCAGGGTGCGGGTAATACTGCGCCGTAGCCAGCCCACACTCCCCCAACCGAGCCAATTGCTGGCACTGGATGAGGAGCGGGCCCGCATCAGCTTTCACGGTCAGCCACTGGCGCTCACTCGCTACGAATACCTGCTGCTCAAGACGCTGATGCAGGCACCGGGCCGGGTCTACTCCCGCCAGCAGCTGATGGATCGGGTATGGAGCGGGGCGGAGGAGAGCCTGGATCGCACCGTCGATACCCATATCAAGACCATCCGCGCCAAGCTGCGGGAGCGCGACCCGGACGCCAACCTGATCCTGACCCATCGCGGGCTGGGCTACAGCCTGGAACTGGCATGAACATGCTGCGGCCGGGCACCGGCCGGGAGTCGACATGAGAATTGGACTGCAACTGCTGTGCGGGCTGGTACTGATCTTCGCACTGGCCGCCTGGTTCGTACTGGAGATCTTCGTCGAGGAGATAAAACCCGGGGTACGCAGCGCCACCGAAGATACCCTGGTCGACATGGCCCAGATGCTGGCGCCGCTGGCACTGGACGATCTGCAGGAAGGAAAGGTGGCGGATGGCAGGCTGGCCAGCGCCTTCGCCCGCCTCAACCAGAGTCCCATCAATGCCCTGATCGACGGCCACCTCAAACAGCAGGCAGAGTACCGCATCTACGTAGTCGACCGCTGGGGCAAGGTGGTTTACGACTCGGACGGGATGGATCTGGGCAAGGACTACTCGCGCTGGAACGATGTCTATCGCACACTGCGCGGTGAATACGGAGCCCGCAGCACCCGCAGCGATCCCGACGATCCCGCCAGTTCCGTGATGCACGTGGCCGCGCCGCTGCGGGAAGGGGACGATATCCTGGGATCCCTCACGGTCGCCAAGCCCAACCGCACTTTGTTGCCCATGATAGAGCGCAGCGAGCACCAGCTGTTACAGGGGGCGGCCCTGCTGCTGTTCATCTCGCTGCTGATCGGCGCCCTGCTGGTGTGGTGGCTCAACCGCGCCATCGGCAAGCTGGTGCACTACGCCGATGCGGTCAGCCACAACCAGCCGGCCAGCCTGCCACCGCTCTACAGCCCCGAGCTGGACCGGCTTGGCCGATCTCTGGAGACCATGCGCCGCCAGCTGGATGGCAAGGCCTATATCGAAGCCTATGTGCACAGCCTGACCCACGAGCTCAAAAGCCCGCTGGCCGCCATTCGCGGGGCAGGGGAGTTGCTGGTGGAAGCGCCGCCACCCGAGGTGGCGCGGCGCTTTATCGGCAACATCAATCTGGAGACGGCCCGCATGCAGCAGCTGATAGAACGTATGCTGCAACTGGCCAAACTGGAGTCGGGGCAGGGGTTGGATCGCCAGGCCACCGACCCCGCCAGGCTGGGGAGACGGGCGCTCGATGCCCGCCAGATCATCGCACAGCGCCGCCAGGTGACGCTGGTGGCCGAACTAGGCGAGGCCCAGAAGCAGAAGTGGGACTCGCTTCTGGTGGAGCAGGCCCTCGGCAACCTGCTGGACAACGCCCTCGACTTCTCACCCGCTGGCAGCACGATCAGATTGACCGGCGAGATGCACGCCGACGGTTACGGCTTTCGGGTACGGGATCAGGGGCCCGGCATTCCGGACTATGCCCTGCCACGTATCTTCGAGCGTTTCTACTCCCTGCCCAGGCCTGACAAGGGCAAGAGCAGCGGCCTGGGGCTCAGCTTTGCCTCCGAGGTGGCCCGCCAACACGGCGGCCACCTGAGCCTCGGCAACCAGCCCGATGGCGGTGTGCTGGCCGAGCTCTGGCTGCCCACCGGCTGACTCTTCACACTGGCCACATAAAGCGGCGTCATACTCGCTCCTCCCGGCCCTTAGCCCCATTTGCCCAAGGAGACCCCATGTCACGCACTCTGTTACCCGGCCTGCTCGCTGCAGGCCTGCTATTCTCGCTGCCGACCAGCGCCGCCTCCGGCTGCCTGCTGTTTGCCGATGGCAGCGGCAAGCCCATCAGCAGCCAGGGGGATTGCTCCAGCCAGCTGACTCCCGCCTCCACCTTCAAGATCCCGCTGGCACTGATGGGGTATGACAGCGGCTTCCTGGTGGATGAAACACTGCCGGCCCTGCCGTTCAAACCCGGCGACGATGACTGGCTGCCCGCCTGGCGCGAGACCACAACCCCGAGCCGCTGGCTCACCTACTCTGTGATCTGGTACTCCCAGCGCCTCACCGAGTGGCTGGGGATGGAGCGCTTTCAGCAGTACGTCGATCGCTTCGACTACGGCAACCGGGATCTCTCGGGCAACCCCGGCAAGCACGACGGTCTGACCCAGGCCTGGCTCAGCTCCAGCCTCGCCATCAGCCCCCAGGAGCAGGCTCGCTTCCTCGGCAAGCTGGTGAGCGGCAAGCTGCCGGTCTCCGCCCAGACCCTGCAGCACACGGCCAATATCCTGCGTCAGCCCGATATTGACGGCTGGCAGATCCACGGCAAGACCGGCATGGGCTACCCCAAGCTGCTGGATGGCAGCCTCAACCGGGATCAGCAGATCGGCTGGTTTGTCGGCTGGGCCAGCAAGCCGGGCAAGCAGCTCATCTTCGTCCACACGGTAGTGCAAAAACCCGGCAAGCAATTCGCCTCGCTCAAGGCGAAGGAAGCGGTGTTTGCCGCCCTGCCCGAACAGCTGAAGAGGCTGTGATGCCAATACCGGTGCAAGGCGCCGGTTTTTTTATCCCCCTTCACCCCCACTTCACACAAGCCCATCTCCCCTTCACTTCGCGCTGACAGACTCGTTCCATCCAACAAGGAGACGTGTCATGGTCAAACAGATATTCACCCACAAGATCTTTCTGCTGCTGTTGCTCAGCCTGCTGCTAATGGTGCCGGTGCAATCCATCATGGAGCTGAACCGGGAGCGTCAGGCTTACCGCAGTCAGGCCATTCACAGCATCATGGCCAGCAGCAGTGGTCCGCAGCGGCTGATGGGGCCGGTTGTGGTGCAGCCTTACACCCGCATTGTCACAGTGGAACAGGATGGCAAGCGCTTCGAACGCAAGCAGCAGATCTACCGCTACCTGCTGCCGGAGCAACTGGAGGTGCGGGCCAACATGGAGGTCACCCCCCGCAAGCTCGGCATCTATCAGGCTCAGGTCTATCACGCCCAGCTCTCCCTCTCCGGACGCCTGCCCACCGGGCTGAACAGCAAGGCCCCGATAAGCGGCGAGCCAGAACTGAGCGTCGATGGCACCGATCCGGCGCTGGTGGCTGGGACACCCTATCTGAGCCTGGTGCTGTCCGATGCCCGCGGCATCAACCGCGTGCCGGAGCTGCAATTGGGTGAACAGAGTATCCCGTTTGCCCCCGGCGCCCTGTTGGGTGACGGGCTGGCCGGCATCCATGCGCCGCTCGCCGCGCTACCGGGGGAGGGCGGTACTTTTCATATCGAGCTGGATCTGCAGGGGATGAATGAGCTGGAAGTGGTGCCCCTCGGCCAGGACAGCAAGCTCAACCTCGCCAGCAACTGGCCCCACCCCAACTTCATCGGCGACTTTCTGCCGGGCAGCCGCACCCTCACCGCCCAGGGGTTCGACGCCAGCTGGCAGAGCAGCTGGTTTGCCACCGACATGGAGAGCCGTTTCAATCGCATGATGCAGGGAGGGGAGGAGCCGCTGCCCGCCTTCAGCGTCAGCCTGGTGCAGCCGGTGGATCACTATCAGCTCAACGAGCGGGCGGCCAAATATGCCCTGCTGTTTATCGGCCTCACCTTTATCAGCTTCTTCATGTTCGAGCTGCTCAAGGGGCTGCGGGTCCACCCAATCCAGTACGCGCTGGTGGGCATGGGGCTGGCCATCTTCTATTTGGTATTGCTGGCGCTGACCGAGCACCTCGGCTTTGGCTGGGCCTATCTGGTCGCCGCACTGGCCAGCGTGCTGCTCAACGGCTTTTACCTCAGCCATGTGCTGGGTGGCCCGAAACAGGGGATCGGCTTTGCGGCGCTGCTCGGGCTGGTCTACGCCATCCTGTTCGGTCTGCTGCAAGCACAGGAGATTGCTTTGCTGCTCGGCGCCCTGCTGCTGTTCGCCATACTGGCGCTGATCATGGTGCTGACCCGCAAGCTCGACTGGTATCAGGTGATGGACTACAACGCCCCCGTCACCACATGGGCTGCGCCCCAGCCATCGACCAGTGACACCAACCATCAGCTATAAGCCAAAAAAACCGGCGCCATCAGGCGCCGGTTGCATTTTATTGATCGGGCATCACTTCTTCTTGACCGGACGTGCCCAGTTCTTGATGTGACGCTGGGGCACCCGGGTGATCACCAGCTCGTTCTCGGCTACATCCTTGGTGATGGTGGAGCCCGCCCCCAGGGTCGCGCCCTTGCCGATGCGCACCGGCGCCACCAGCTGGGTATCGGAACCGACAAACACATCATCCTCTATGATGGTCTGGAACTTGTTCACGCCGTCGTAGTTGCAGGTGATGGTACCGGCACCGATATTCACCTTGGCACCGACCTCGGCATCTCCCAGATAGGTGAGATGACCACACTTGGAACCGACCCCGAGACGGGATTTCTTCATCTCGACAAAGTTGCCAACGTGCGCATCCTGCTCCAGTACGGACCCGGGGCGCAGACGGGCAAACGGGCCGACCGAGCACTGATCGGCAATCTGGGCACCTTCGATGACGGAGTAGGGCTTCACTTCGGTGTGATCGCCAATGACGCAATCCTTCAACACGGCACCGGCACCGATACGCACGTGGTTGCCGAGCGTCACCTTACCCTCGATGATGACGTTGACGTCGATCACCACCTCTTCACCGATCTCGAGCGACCCGCGCAGATCGAAACGAGCGGGGTCGATCAGGGTGACACCGGCGATCATCAGCTGCTCGGCCTGCATCTTCTGGTAGCTGCGCTCCAACTGTGCCAGCTGAACCCGGTTGTTGGCACCTTCCACTTCCATGGCGCTGTCCGGATGGACGGCGGCGATGGGGCAACCGTCGGCATGGGCCATGGCGATCACGTCGGTCAGGTAGAGTTCGCCCTGGGCATTATTGTTATCCAGGCGCGACAACCAGCCACGCAAGTCGGCGCCGTTGGCCACCAGCACGCCGGTGTTCACTTCACGGATGGTCAGCTGCTCGGCATTGGCATCCTTCTGCTCGACGATGCCGACCACCTGACCGTTGGCGCGCACTATGCGGCCGTAACCGGTCGGGTTGTCCAGCACCACTGTCAGCAGCGCCATGCCGTTGTCAGCCTTGGCGGCCAGCAGCCGTTGCAGGGTCTCCGGCTGGATCAGCGGGGTGTCGCCGTACAGCACCAGCACGTCATCTTCATCTTTCCAGAACGGGATTGCCTGGGCAACGGCATGGCCGGTACCCAGTTGCTGCGCCTGCAAAACCCAGTTCAGGTCGGGCGCAAGGATCCGCTCCTTCAACAACTCGGCACCGTGGCCATACACCAGATGCAGTTGCTCGGCACCCACCTTGCGGGCGGTGTCAATCACATGGGAAACCATGGGTTTATTGGCTACCGGGTGCAGCACCTTGGGCAGGACTGAACGCATGCGGGTACCTTTACCCGCCGCCAGGATCACGACATTGAGGGACATAACTCGACCTTTGGAACATGAATAAATACTCGGCGGAGTCTATCCAACGAGTAAAAAAAAAGCGACCCGAAGGTCGCTTTTTGCATCACCGTTATTAGCGGTAATTCTTTTTGACGATATCGATAACCCGCAATTGGGCCATCGCCTTGGCCAGCTCGGTGGCGGCCTGGGCGTAGTCGATATCACCATGGGAGCTGTGGATCCGCTCTTCGGCTGCGCGCTTGGCTTCCTGGGCTTTCGCCTCATCCAAGTCGTCAGCACGAATCGCAGTGTCCGCCAGCACGGTCACGGATTCGGGTTGCACTTCCAGCATGCCGCCGGAAATATACAACACCTCTTCGCTACCATTTTGCTTGATCAAGCGGACCAGGCCCGGCTTGATGGCAGTCAGCAACGGAGCATGACCGTGACGGAGACCCAGCTCACCTTCGGAGCCTGATACCTGAGCAGATTGCACCCGACCGGAAAAAAGTTTCCCTTCGGCGCTCACCACATCCAGGTGAAAGGAGATCATCTCAGCCATGGGCCCTCCTATCGAGGCTTACAGTTTCTTGGATTTCTCGACGACTTCGTCGATGCTGCCAACCATGTAAAACGCCTGCTCAGGCAGATCGTCGTACTCGCCTTTCAGGATGCCCTGGAAACCACGGATGGTCTCTTTCAGCGGCACGTATTTGCCCGGAGAACCGGTAAACACTTCTGCCACGAAGAACGGTTGAGACAGGAAACGCTCGATCTTACGGGCACGGGCTACGGTCAGTTTGTCTTCTTCTGACAGTTCATCCATACCCAGGATGGCGATGATGTCCTTCAGCTCTTTGTAGCGCTGCAGTACGGTCTGTACACCACGAGCGGTCTCGTAGTGCTCCTTGCCTACCACCAGCGGATCCAGCTGACGGGAGGTGGAGTCCAGCGGGTCAACGGCCGGGTAGATACCCAGTGCCGCGATCTGACGGGACAGAACGACGGTGGCGTCCAGGTGGGCGAAGGTGGTCGCCGGAGACGGGTCGGTCAAGTCATCCGCAGGCACGTAAACGGCCTGGACTGAGGTGATGGAACCGGTCCGGGTGGAGGTGATGCGCTCTTGCAGAACCCCCATCTCCTCGGCCAGGGTCGGCTGGTAACCTACTGCAGACGGCATACGGCCAAGCAGTGCGGATACTTCGGTACCGGCCAGGGTATAACGGTAGATGTTGTCCACGAAGAACAGCACGTCACGACCTTCGTCACGGAACTTCTCGGCCATGGTCAGGCCGGTCAGCGCCACGCGCAGACGGTTTCCGGGCGGCTCGTTCATCTGACCGTAAACCAGAGATACTTTGTCCAGTACGTTGGACTCCATCATCTCGTGGTAGAAGTCGTTACCCTCACGGGTACGCTCACCCACACCGGCGAATACAGAGTAACCACTGTGTTCGATGGCGATGTTACGGATCAGCTCCATCATGTTGACGGTCTTGCCGACACCGGCACCACCGAACAGACCGACTTTACCACCCTTGGCGAACGGGCATACCAGGTCGATAACCTTGATGCCGGTCTCCAGCAGGTCGTTGCTGTTGGACTGATCTTCGTAGCTGGGGGCCGCGCGGTGGATGGACCAACGCTCTTCTTCACCGATCGGACCTTTTTCGTCGATCGGATCGCCCAGTACGTTCATGATCCGACCCAGAGTCGATACACCGACCGGCACCTGGATGGATTTACCGCTATTCATTACTTCCAACCCACGACGCAGACCGTCGGAGGAGCCCATGGTGATGCAACGAACGACGCCGCCGCCGATCTGTTGCTGCACTTCCAGCACCAGACCCAAGCCTTGACCTTCGCTGACGACCTTCAGTGCATCGTACACCTGGGGCACGGCATTCTGCGGGAACTCGATGTCCACCACAGCGCCGATGATTTGGACGATGAAACCGTTACTCATGTCAAATCCTCTAAACCTTTGATAACCCTTGCCTTACACCGCAGCAGCACCGGATACGATCTCTGTCAGCTCCTGGGTAATACTGGCCTGACGGGCCTTGTTGTATACCAGTTGCAGATCGTTAATCAGGTTACCGGCGTTGTCAGTCGCGGCTTGCATGGCAACCATTCGGGCTGCCTGTTCACTTGCCAAGTTTTCTACCACCCCCTGGTACACCTGGGATTCGACGTAGCGAATCAACAGGGTATCCAGCAGTTGCTTGGGATCCGGCTCATAGAGGTAATCCCAGGGTTGCTGCTTGGCGAGCTTGCTGTCTTCAGTTACGGGCAAAGGCAGCAGTTGATCGACTCGTGGTTGCTGCACCATGGTGTTGACGAACTTGTTGTACACCAGGTACAGCTTGTCAATCTCACCGTTGTCGTAAGCCTTCAGCATGACTTTGACTGAACCAATCAGGTCATTGACGCTCGGGTTGTCACCCAGTCCTGCGACATGAGCTTTCACCTTGGCGCCGTGCCGTTCAAAGAAGTTGGAGGCCTTGTTGCCGATCAATGCCAGGTCAACCTTGGCACCTTTCGCGCTCCATTGCTTCATATCATTGAGGGCAGCCTTGAACAGGTTAATGTTCAAACCGCCACACAGGCCACGGTCGGTGGAGACGACGATGTAACCCACTCGCTTGACCTCACGTTCCATGAGGTAGGGGTGCTTGTATTCCAAGTTCCCCTGGGCGATATGGCCGATCACCTTGCGCATGGTTTGAGCGTACGGACGGCTGGCAGACATGCGTTCCTGCGCACGGCGCATCTTGCTTGCTGCCACCATCTCCATAGCGCCGGTGATCTTCTGAGTGTTTTTCACACTCCCGATCTTGTTACGTATCTCTTTTGCGCCGGCCATCTCTTACTCTCCATCAGGTGGCAGCTCGCGCTGCCACACACGCTTACCAGGTCTGGGTTGCCTTGAAGTCATCCAGCAACGCAGTCAGCTTGCCAACGATCGCGTCGTTGTAGTCTGCTTTGGCATTGATTTCAGCCATCAGCGAACCATGCTGGGTATTGGCGTAAGAGAGCAGAGCGGCTTCGAAGTCGACGATCTTGTTCAGCTCGACATCGGAGAGATAGCCTTTCTCGGCGGCGAACAGCACCAGCGACTGCTGGGCCACGCTCATCGGAGAGTACTGTTTCTGCTTCATCAGCTCGGTCACTTTCTGACCATGGTCCAGCTGCTTGCGAGTCGCCTCGTCCAGATCGGAAGAGAACTGGGCAAATGCCGCCAGCTCGCGATACTGGGCCAGTGCGGTACGGATACCACCGGACAGCTTCTTGACGATCTTGGTCTGAGCGGCACCGCCCACACGGGATACGGAGATACCCGGGTCAACCGCCGGACGAATACCGGAGTTAAACAGCTGTGACGTCAGGAAGATCTGACCATCTGTGATGGAAATCACGTTGGTCGGTACGAATGCAGACACGTCACCGGCCTGGGTTTCGATGATCGGCAATGCGGTCAAAGAACCGGTCTGGCCTTTCACTTCACCCTTGGTGAACTTCTCTACGTACTCGGCGTTGACGCGAGCAGCACGCTCAAGCAGACGGGAGTGCAGATAGAAAACGTCACCCGGGTAAGCTTCACGTCCTGGCGGACGGCGCAGCAGCAGGGAGATCTGGCGATAAGCTACGGCCTGCTTGGACAGGTCATCATAGATGATCAGCGCGTCTTCACCGCGGTCACGGAAGTACTCACCCATGGAGCAACCGGCATACGGAGCCAGGTACTGCAGGGCCGCCGCTTCGGAGGCAGAGGCAACCACCACTATGGTGTTGGCCAGGGCACCGTGCTCTTCCAGCTTGCGCACCACGTTGGCGATGGTGGAGGCCTTCTGGCCAATCGCAACGTAGACACACTTAATGCCGGAGTCTTTCTGGTTGATGATGGTGTCGATCGCGATGGCGGTCTTGCCCACCTGACGGTCACCGATGATCAGCTCACGCTGGCCACGACCGATGGGGATCATGGCATCGATGGCTTTCAGACCGGTCTGAACCGGCTGGTCAACGGACTTGCGCTCGATAACGCCCGGGGCGATCACTTCGATCGGCGAGAAGCCGTCGTTGTCGACCGGACCTTTACCGTCGATCGGCTGGCCCAGGGTGTTCAGCACCCGGCCCAACAAACCACGACCGACAGGCACTTCCAGAATACGGCCAGTGCCTTTTACTTTCATTCCTTCTGACAGACCGTCATAGGAACCCATGATCACAGCACCGACGGAGTCACGCTCCAGGTTCAATGCCAGAGCAAAGCGGTTGCCCGGCAGCTCGATCATCTCACCTTGCATGGCATCGGCCAGGCCGTGAATACGAATGATACCGTCGCTCACAGAGACGATGGTACCTTCGTTACGCGCTTCGCTTTTGACATCAAACTGCGCGATGCGCTGCTTGATAAGCTCGGCGATTTCAGTGGAATTCAGTTGCATGCTCTAATACCCCAATCAAGATTGCAGCGCGTCAGCCATGCGATCCAGCTTACCGCGGACAGAGCCGTCGATTACCAGATCACCGGCCTTGATGAGCACCCCGGCCATCAAGGACGCATCCATGCTGCAATTCAGCTTCACTTTGCGCGCGAGACGTTGTTCCAGAGAAGCCTGAATAGCGGCTTTCTGCTGGTCGGTCAGTTCGGTCGCCGAAATCACGTCAGCCTGAACTTCTTTATCCAGTTCAGCCTTGAACGCTACAAATTCAGCAACGACCGCCGGCAGCACACCCAAGCGACCATTCTCGGCCATCACCCGGATCAGGTTCTGGCCATGCTCGTCGAGTTGCTCACCGCAGACGCCCACAAACAGGTTTGCGAGCTCTTCGGCAGCCACAGAGCCGTGTACCAGTGAGTGAATTGTCCCGTTCTCCGCTACTTGTGCAGCGAAGCCGAGCATCCCCAGCCACTGGTCAACCGCCTTGTGCTCAACGGCAAACTCGAAAGCAGCCTTGGCGTAGGGGCGAGCGATTGTAGTCAGTTCAGACATAGCCCCGTTCCCGTTACAGTTCTGCTACCAGTTTGTCGACGATGTCGCTGTTGGCAGCCTGGTCGATGTGACGCGCCAGGATCTTCTCTGCACCAGCAATGGCAAGAGCAGCAACCTGCTTACGCAGTTCTTCTTTGGCACGATGACGTTCAGCTTCGAGCTCGGCTCGGCCCTGAGCCAGGATTTTTTCCCGCTCAGTCTGGGCTCCGACAGCAGCATCATCAATGATCTGGGCTTTACGTTTGTTAGCCTGCTCAATGATTTCTGCAGCCTGAAGCTTGGCTTCTTTCAGCTGATCGGTGGCGTTGGCCTTGGCCAAATCCAGATCTTTCTTGGCACGCTCTGCGGAAGAGAGGCCATCAGCAATTTTTTTCTGACGAGCCTCGATGGCAGCCATCAGGGGCGGCCATACAAACTTCATGCAGCACCAGACAAAAATGATGAAAGCAATTGTCTGACCGAGGAGGGTGGCATTGATACTCACAACCAAGACCTCTCTATATGAAATTTAAAAAGAAAGTGATAACAACAGCATCACTTATCAGGCTGCAACCCCGAAAATCAGGTACAGAGCCATACCGACCACAATCATCGGGATTGCATCGACCAGACCCATTACGATGAAGAAGTTGGTACGCAGGATAGGCATCAGGTCAGGCTGACGCGCAGCGCCTTCCAGAAACTTGCCACCCAGCAGAGCGATACCGATAGCGGCACCGACAGCGGCCATACCCAGCATGATTGCAGCGGCAAAGTAAATCATTTCCATCTTTATATTCTCCAAACAGAGCGAGTAAACGTAACAGGATTAATGGTCTTCACTGGCCATCGACAAATAGACAATGGTCAACACCATGAAGATAAAGGCTTGCAGAGTAATTACCAGAATGTGGAACAGTGCCCAAGGCACGCTAAGCAGCCATTGGGACCACCACGGTAGCAGACCAGCGATCAGGATAAATACCAGTTCACCGGCATACATGTTACCAAACAGACGCAAACCCTGAGAAACGGGTTTGGACAGCAGGGTAACCAACTCCAACGCAATGTTAACAGGGATAAATGCCCAGTGATTGAAAGGGCTGAGGGTCAACTCTTTCACAAAGCCCGAGACACCTTTCATCTTGATACTGTAAATGATGATTAAGGCGAAGACTCCCAGAGCCATGGACATAGTGATGTTAACATCGGCGGAAGGAACTACTCGCAAGTTGGGGACGCCCAGCAATTGTGCTGTGTAGGGCAGGTAGTCAACCGGGATGAGGTCCATCAAGTTCATCAGGAAAACCCAGATGAACACGGTCAGTGCCAGCGGAGCGATCAGCTTGCTCTTACCGTGGAAGATACCCTTGACAGTGTCATCCACAAACTCGACAACCATTTCTACAAAACACTGAAGCTTGTCTGGCACACCGCTGGTCGCCGTCACGGCCACCTTGCGGAATATCCAGATAAACAGAGCGCCGAGGATAACGGAAAATATCATGGAGTCGATATTTACCGTCCAGAACCCCGAACCCACTTGCAGATGGTGCAGGTGGTGGGAGATGTATCCCTGAGTAGTCAGGGCTTCTCCGGTTGCAGCCATGAGTTTTCCTAGTAGCGGTTATTGAGAACGATCGTTATGACCCATTGGAAAAACAGGGATAGCGAATAGGTGACATAAAGGGGGAGATGCTCCACCTCGACGTACAGGAGTACAGTCACGAAGAGTGCGACTGTACTTACCAGCTTGATCCCTGCTCCAACACAAAAATCCCACAACACCCAGCCCGCACTCCCGGGGCCAAGCTTCCGGCTCAACGTAAAGAGACTGAACAGGAGTTGTGGAATCAGATATACACCTCCCCCATAGAGGGACGCGTATCCAGCAGGAATGCCTCTCAGGTGAACCCAAACGGCACTCACAACCAAGATCAGGGTAAGTTGGCAAGCAAGTATAGCCAAGGCCAGTGTCAAACCTTTCCAGGCTAATTTTTGCTCCACCAAATGCCCCCTGAACATTACAGAACTGTAAAAATCGACATGTTGACACACACGAAATGACAGCCCAAAAAGCCGGTCAAATTATACCCTTGAAGGCGGTGATTGCAATATGACAAAAACCCTTAATTTTTGCGGCTTTCCGTACAGAATCAAGGTTACGTTCATATCAAAAGGAATAGATGTTTTATTACTACAAAAAGCGTAAAAATCACGTTTCTGACAGGCCAAAATAGCCCAATACCCGGTCCAAACCGGCTAAGTTCTCGTAACTTATTACTAACTTGCCGCTATCCTGCTTCCCCGGCTGAAGTTGTACCTGATTACCAATTTTTTCTGAAATCTGGCGCTCCAGGTAACCAAACTGCGGATCACGGACAGGTTCAACCTTGGCTTTTGCCGGTTCGAGTGTTTTTTGAACCAGCTTCTCGGTATCTCGCACTGTCAGCCCCTTCTGGGCAACCAGCTTGGCCAGTTCGGACTGGGCCTGGCCACTCAAAGCCAGCAGGGCGCGGGCATGACCCATATCGAGATCACCGTGCTCGACGAAACGCTTGACGTCGTCGTTGAGCTGATTGAGACGCAACAGGTTGGTGACCGTGGTGCGGGACTTGCCTACCGCCTCGGCCACCTGCTGGTGGGTCAGCTCGAATTCGGTCAGCAGCAGCTGCAGGGCGACCGCCTCTTCGATGGCATTGAGATCTTCACGCTGGATGTTCTCAATCAGCGCGATGGCGACGGCGGCCTCGTCAGGCACATCCTTGACGATGCAGGGCACAACGTCGAGGCGGGCCAGCTGGGAGGCACGCCAACGTCGCTCGCCGGCGATGATTTCAAAGGATTGCTCGCCAAGGGGGCGCACCACGATCGGCTGGATCACCCCTTGGGCGCGGATGGAATTGGCCAGATCTTCCAGTGCATCCTGCGACATGTCCTTGCGTGGCTGGTACTTGCCGGACTGTAACCACTCCACCGGCAGCCTGCGCAGCTCACCCTGATTGGTGGGGGCCATAGCCTGCTCGGTACGCTGGTCGCTCATCACCTGTTTCTGGCGCGCGGCCGTGCTGGTGCTGAGCAGGGCGTCCAGCCCCTTGCCCAGTCCACGTTTTTTCGGCGTCATATGCTCTCTCGGTCTGCGATGGTCACCTGACGCTCCTGCTCCTGGCGGCGCAGCATCTCGCCCGCCAGCGCCAGATAGGCCTTGGCACCCACCGATGATTTGTCATAGTGCATGGCCGGAGCACCGAAGCTCGGTGCCTCCGCCAGTCTTACGTTGCGGGGGATGATGGTGCGATAGACCTTGTCCCCGAAATGCTGTTTCAGCTGATCGGACACATCATTGGCCAGCCGGTTGCGGTGATCGAACATGGTGCGCAGCACCCCTTCGATCTTCAGCTCCGGATTAACCACGGCTGCCAGCTTGCTGATGGTGTCGACCAGGGCGGTAAGCCCTTCCAGTGCATAGTATTCGCACTGCATGGGCACCAGCACGGAATCGGCGGCGGCCATGGCGTTCACGGTCAGCATGTTGAGAGAAGGCGGGCAGTCGATGAAGATGTAATCGTATTTGTCCCGTACCGAGGCCAGCGCATTGCGCAGGCGGATTTCGCGGGCAAAGAATTCCATCAGGCGGATTTCGGCCGCAGTCACGTCGGCGTTGGCGGCGATGAGGTGATAGCCCCCCGAGGTTTCGGGGATGATCACCTCGCCAATGGGGGCGTCTTCGATCAGCAGCTCATAGGCAGTCCGTTCGACTTCGTACTTGTCGACACCGCTGCCCATGGTGGCATTGCCCTGCGGATCCAGATCGATCACCAGCACCTTGCGCCGGGTGGCGGCCAGGGAGGCGGCCAGATTCACACAGGTGGTGGTTTTACCCACTCCACCCTTCTGGTTGGCTATGGCGATGACTTTTCCCACACTATCCCCTAAATGAAACTGCGACCCTATTCGGGCTGGACATGTTTAAATTCCAGCAGATGACGTTCGCCTTCCAGTTCCGGCACCACCAGTTGATGGGAGGCGACCAGACGTATGTTGGCAGGCAGTTGAGCCAGCTCGGGCCCGGGGTATTGCCCCTTGAGCGCCAGGAAGCTGCCCTGGGCCGACGGCAGATGATGACACCAGGTCAGCATGTCCTCCAGCGAGGCAAAGGCCCGACTCAGTACACCATCAAACCCGACGTCGGGTTGATACTCTTCAACACGGGATTTGACGGGCGTCACATTGGTCAAGCCCAGCTCCTGGATCACCTGGCGGATGAAGTTGATCCGCTTGCCCAGACTGTCCAACAGCACGAACTGCTTGTCCGGATTGATGATGGCCAGCGGCAAGCCAGGCAGCCCTGGACCGGTCCCCACATCGATGAAACGTTCACCGTGCAGGTGAGGACTCACCACCAGACTGTCGAGGATATGCTTGACCAGCATGGCGTCCGGATCACGCACCGAGGTGAGATTGTAAGCCTTGTTCCACTTGTGCAGCAACTCGACAAGCTGAACCAACTGGGTCTTTTGGGTGTCGGTGATAACAATACCGGCCTGCATAAGCAGGCCGTTCAATCTTTCCAGCATGTTTTCCAACGGTAAGAATCCTCAGGCGGTTTTGCGCAGCAGGCCGTGTTTTTTCAGGTGAACCAGCAGGATGGAGATGGCAGCCGGGGTGATGCCGGAGATCCGGGAAGCCTGACCTATGGTCTGCGGCCTGGCATCGCTCAGCTTGGCGATCACCTCGTTGGAGAGACCGTTGACGTCGCGGTAGTTCATGTCCAGCGGCAAGAGGGTGTTCTCGTTGCGAAGCTGTTTCTCCACCTCGTCGTGCTGACGTTCGATGTAACCGGCGTACTTGATCTGGATCTCCACCTGATCGGCGGCGGCGTGATCGCTCAGTGCCGGCCCCACCCCCTCGATGGCCATCAGCGCATCGTAGGTCACTTCGGGACGACGCAGCAACTCTTCCAGACTCTGCTCGCGGGTCAGCGGGGCATTGACCAGAGCGTTGACTGCCTCCAGCGACGGATGTTGCGGGTGGATCCAGGTCGAACGCATGCGCTGTTGCTCCAGCTCCACCTGTTCCATCTTGACGTTGAACTTGCCCCAGCGTTCGTCGTCCACCAGACCCAGCTCACGGCCGATGGCGGTCAGACGCAGGTCAGCGTTGTCTTCCCGCAGCAGCAGGCGATATTCGGCGCGGCTGGTGAACATGCGGTAGGGCTCGCGGGTTCCCAGGGTGGAGAGATCGTCCATCATCACGCCCATGTAGGCCTGATCCCTGCGCGGATGCCAGGGATCCTTGTCCTGGGCACGCAGACCGGCGTTCAAACCGGCCATCAGGCCCTGGGCTGCCGCCTCTTCGTAACCCGTGGTGCCGTTGATCTGGCCAGCGAAGAACAGATTGCCGATGCACTTGCTCTCCATGTTGGCCTTGAGATCCCGTGGATCGAAGAAGTCATATTCGATGGCATAGCCGGGGCGGGTGATATGGGCATTTTCGAAACCACGAATGGAACGCACTATCTGCACCTGCACGTCGAATGGCAGGCTGGTGGAGATCCCGTTCGGATAGAGTTCGTGGGTGGTCAGGCCTTCCGGCTCGACAAAAATCTGGTGCGCCGTTTTGTCCGCGAAGCGGGTGATCTTGTCTTCGATCGACGGGCAGTAGCGTGGGCCAATCCCTTCGATCACCCCGGCGTACATGGGGCTGCGATCCAGATTGTTGCGGATCACATCGTGGGTACGCTCGTTGGTGTGAGTGACGTAGCAGGGCACCTGGCGTGGGTGCTGGCTGGCGTCGCCGATAAACGAGAAGACGGGGCGCGGATCATCGCCGTACTGGGCCTGCATGACGGAGAGATCAACGCTGCGAGCATCGATCCGCGGTGGTGTACCCGTCTTGAGACGATCGATGCGCAGCGGCATCTCGCGCAGCCGTTGAGCCAGGGCGATCGAGGGAGGATCCCCGGCGCGGCCGCCCTTGTAGTTTTCCATCCCGATGTGGATCAAGCCATTCAGGAAGGTGCCTACGGTCAGCACCACCGTCTTGCCGCTGATGCGGATCCCGCTCTGGGTCACCACACCGGCAACACGATCCCCGTCCATGATCAGATCATCACAGGCTTGCTGGAAGATCTTCAGGTTCGGGTAGTTCTCCAGCATCTGACGTACGACGGCTTTGTAGAGCAGTCGATCCGCTTGAGCACGGGTGGCTCGTACCGCGGGCCCCTTGGAGGAGTTCAGGGTACGGAACTGGATCCCGCCAAGATCGACGGCTCGCGCCATGATCCCGCCGAGGGCGTCAACTTCCTTGACCAGGTGTCCCTTGCCGATCCCGCCGATCGCCGGATTACAGGACATGTGTCCCAACGTATCGATATTGTGGGTCAACAACAGGGTATTCAGACCCATACGGGCTGCCGCTGTTGCTGCTTCGGTTCCTGCATGACCGCCACCGACGACGATCACATCAAATTGTTCATGGTATTGCATTGGGGATCACCTTGATCTGCACGCCTGAAGATCGTTGTTTGCCTAGGCTGAGGGGCGGAACATTCTATCTGTTTCGCGCCCTGAGGGGAATGTCTACTTAACGGTCAGTATGGAGGGAAGATCCACTTAATAGATCTTAAGGATCTTTAGATCGATCTTTTATTGGATCTTTTATTAGGATCCACCATTTCTGTTGATAAGCGCTTTTTGATCATAAAGATCATCTGGTTAAAGGCGATCCCAGCTTGTGGAAAAGCTTGGATCCTGGCCCCGTGAACAGGGGGATAACCAGTGCTTTTATACACAGGCGGCTAGCGGGCTGGATCTCATACATGGATAACTATAGGTTTTGCAGAGCTTTACACGGTAGTTATACACATTACCCCCGGTCGTTGTGGGTAAACATGTAGAACAAGTTGTCAGGATCAATCTGTTAATAACCTGGTGGATAGCGATCGGGGGATAAACGGGGAGATCAAGGCTTTTCTGCAGGATCTCCCTGGCCCTGATCAGGCGATCAACGGCATCCAGCTCTGGATCCAGGCTTCGGCGGCATCTTCCGGGATCTCGTGTTGGGTGACATCGATGTCGAAACGATCCCCGATCCGGCTGGCGCCGCACTCTGCCAGTAGCCGATCCAGCGTCTTGCCACCCTGACAAAAGGTGTCATAACTGCTGTCGCCGAGGGCGATCACGCCATATTTCAAGGCATTAAGATCCGGATGCTGCTCGGCAAGATCCTTGGCGAAGGGTTGCAGGTTGTCGGGTATGTCGCCGGCACCGTGGGTGGAAGTGACCACCAGCAGGATGGCGTCCGGCTCGGCGAGCACCTCGACCAGCTTGGCCGGATTGTGGATCTCGGCCTGATGGCCCGCTTGTTCCAGCAGATGGGCGACGTGGTCTGCGACATATTCGGCGGCGCCCAGCATGGAGCCGACGACGAGATTGAGTTTGGCCATGGAATGGATCCTGAAAAATGCGGAACCCGGATTCTACCGCCAAAGGGTGTGGATAAATATGGATAAAGCTTGGGGATAATGGATCCAGCCAGATAATGCCGCCGGATCAATCCCGGCGATCTTTCTGCAGCCTCTCTGAATTTCTTCCTAAATAGTGGTTACCTTACGAGTCCCTTTTCTGTTGTGGCGCGTGCACTATTGCTGAAATCAGGTTTATGGTTTGGGTTTTACATGGGTTGTTTTATGTACAAACAATGCCTCTGCTGTTCATTGTCTTCGATCATCCATGCGGCCGAGCTGGCATCAGACAACCCCGTTTGGCTGATTAAAGGCGTGCTGATTGCTCCATCGTAGGCCGTTTTTGCTCATGGTATCAGCCAGCAGATCCTCTTTCCGCAGGCGGTGCCGGTCGGGTTGGTTTCCACCCTGTTAGGGGGCGCTTACTTCATGTGGTGTCTGCGCCGCTTCTCGGTTTTAGGATGAAAAACGCACAAAAAAAGCCCGGGAAGAACCCGGGCTTTTTACTGTTTGCCGTACCGACTTATTTGCCGATGCAGAAACTGGAGAAGATGCGACCCAGCAGATCGTCGGAGCTGAACTCGCCGGTGATCTCCGAGAGTGACTCCTGCGCCAGACGCAGCTCTTCGGCCACCAGTTCACCGGCGACATAGATTTCCAGCTGATCTTTGGCCACCAGCAACCGCTCGGCGGCGCGCTCCAGCGCATCCAGGTGGCGGCGGCGAGCCATGAAGCCCCCCTCTGTGTTGCCCTGGAAGCCCATGCAGGCTTTCAGGTGGTCGCGCAGGGCGGGCAGCCCCAGCTCTGTCTTGGCGGAGATGCGGTAGACGGCGTGACCCAGCTCATTGCGAGGGGCCAGATCCTCGCCGGTCAGGTCGGCCTTGTTGCGCACCACAGTGAGGCCGATGTTTTTTGGCAACCGATCAACAAATTCCGGCCAGATTTCCCGCGGGTCGATAGCATCGGTCGTTGTGCCATCCACCATAAAGAGCACACGGTCGGCCTGTTCTATCTCGGCCCAGGCACGCTCGATGCCGATCTTTTCCACCTGATCTTGGGTGTCGCGCAGACCGGCGGTATCTATGATGTGCAGCGGCATGCCATCCAGGTGGATGTGCTCGCGCAGCACGTCGCGGGTGGTGCCGGCTATCTCGGTGACGATGGCGGACTCGCGCCCTGCCAGGGCATTTAGCAGGCTGGATTTACCTGCGTTAGGCCGACCGGCTATCACTACCTTCATCCCTTCTCGTAGCAGGGCGCCTTGCTTGGCCTCACTGCGCACACCGTCCAGTGACCCCATGATGGCGTAGAGATCGCCAGCCACCTTGCCGTCGGAGAGGAAGTCGATCTCCTCGTCCGGGAAGTCGATGGCGGCTTCGACATAGATGCGCAGCCGGATCAGGCTCTCCACCAGTTGCTGGATTTTGCTGGAGAACTGCCCCTGCAGGGAGTGCATGGCGCTGCGGGCGGCCTGTTCGCTGGAGGCTTCGATCAGATCGGCGATGGCCTCGGCCTGGGCCAGATCCAGCTTGTCGTTCATGAAGGCGCGCTCGCTGAACTCGCCGGGACGGGCAGGGCGCAGCCCCTTTATCTGCAGAATACGGCGCACCAGCATGTCCATGATGACGGGGCCACCGTGACCCTGCAGCTCCAGCACATCCTCGCCGGTGAAGCTGTTGGGGGCCTTGAACAGCAGGGCAATGCCCTGATCCAGCGGCTGGCCTTGCTCATCCTTGAACGGCAGATATTCGGCGTAGCGCACCCGCGGGCGCTTGCCGAGCACTATCTCGGCGACCTGTTCGGCGGCGGGGCCTGAGACCCGGACTATGCCAACGCCGCCACGGCCGGGCGCGGTGGCCTGGGCCACGATCGTATCTGTTGTCATCTTGCTTGGCTCATTTGCTCGGTAATTGGGGGACATTGTAATAAAAAAGGCGGCCCCAAGGCCGCCTCTTTTGTTATCAGGGGGAAGATTAGCTGCGCATCAGTTGCGAGTGTGCAGGCCTTTCTTCTCCAGCTGACGATAGATGATGGTCTGCTGGGTAATGGAGATGAGGTTGCTCACCAACCAGTACAGGGTCAGGCCAGCCGGGAACCAGAGGAACATGAAGGTAAAGATGATCGGCATGAACTGCATCACCTTCTGCTGCATCGGGTCTGTCACCGTGGTCGGGCTCATCTTCTGCAGATACCACATGGAAGCACCCATGAGGATTGGCAGCACGAAGAAGGGGTCCTTCACCGACAGGTCGGTGATCCACAGGATGAATGGCGCATGACGCAGCTCAACAGATTCCATCAGGGCCCAGTAAAGGGCGATGAAGATCGGCATCTGGACCAGGATCGGCAGACAGCCACCCAGCGGGTTGACCTTCTCCTTCTTGTACAGCTCCATCATGCCCTGAGACATCTTCTGGCGATCGTCACCGAAGCGCTCACGCAGTGCGGCCAGCTTGGGCTGCAGCATGCGCATCTTGGCCATGGAGGTGTACTGGGCCTTGGTCAGCGGGAACATGATGCCGCGCACCAGCAGGGTCAGCATGATGATGGCCAGACCCCAGTTCTGGACGAAACCGTGGAACACGGTCAGCAACCAGTGCAGCGGTTGGGCGATAAACCAGAGCCAGCCGTAGTCGACGGTCAGGTCGAGGTGGTTTGCCACCTTGGACATCTCGTCTTGCAGCTTGGGACCCACCCACAGCGTGCTGGTCACTTCGGCCTGCTCGCCTGCAGCCACGTCTACCAGCGGCGCCTTGAAGCCGATGATGGCCTGGTCTTTACCAGGGATCACGCGGCTGTAGAAGCTGTTGATATCGTCGGCATTCGGTGCCCAGGCAGAGACGAAGTAGTGTTGCAGCATGGCGACCCAACCACCTTTGGTGGTCTTGTTCAGGTCGGCATCCTTCATATCGCCGAATGTGTACTTCTTGTAGCGGCTATCTTCGCTGGAGAAGGCGCCACCACGGTAAGCACTGGCTACCATGGCGTGACCTTCCTGATCCTTGGGTGTGGTCATGGTCTGCTTCAGCTGACCGTAGAACTGTACCTGGACCGGCTCGGTGGATTTGTTGTCGATCTTGTATTCGACACCAATCGCATAGTCACCACGTTTGAGCACGAACTCTTTGGTGAAGACCACACCTTTGCTGTCGGTCCAGGTCATCGGAACGACGACTTGATCCTGACCATCGGCCAGCTGGTAGCTGGTCTGGGTGGCTTCATAGGTAGGACGACCTTGGACCTGGCTGTGAGGACCGTCGCGACCTACCAGGCCGCTCTGGGCGACATAGAGGCGGTCAGGCTGACTGGTCAGCAGGACGAAGGGTTGATCCTGGCCTTCTTCCTGCTTGTGGGCCAGTAGCTCGGCAGACACTATGTCACCGCCCTGGGTGTCCAGGGTCAGCTTGAGCACGTCGGAGGAGACGGTGATCAGCTTGCGTGCGGCGTTCGTGTTGGTTTGCTCGGAAACCTGAGGAATATCACCGGTCTGACCG
Source organism: Aeromonas sp. 1HA1 (assembly GCF_029237385.1). Lineage (NCBI taxonomy): Bacteria > Pseudomonadati > Pseudomonadota > Gammaproteobacteria > Aeromonadales > Aeromonadaceae > Aeromonas > Aeromonas sp. 1HA1. The sequence continues at coordinate 71,844 of NZ_JAACGC010000010.1, read as the reverse complement.
GCTTCAGGTACGAAATGTTCGGTTTGGGCCACGGTAGTCGGGGCCAGCTTCGGAGCCTTGTCAGACTCCCACTGTTGCCAGAGCAGAAAGCTCACGAACAGCAAACCGATCAGGATGAGATTGCGTTGTGATTCCATAGTCTTCAGTTTCTTCGCTTTGGTTGCGGAACCGGGTCATAACCACCCTCGGATAAGGGATGGCATTTTAATAGACGTTTGCTGGCTAACCAAACGCCTTTTATGAAACCGTGAAGTCGGATTGCTTCTATCGCAAATTGGGAACAAGTTGGCGTGAAACGGCAGCGCGGCCCGAGCAGAGGGCTAATGATTAGCTGATACAGGCGTATCAGTTTGACAGCTACCCATTGCAACGGCGTGACAGAGTGCGCCATAGCTTTTCCAGTAACTTGAACAGCTCCTCGTTGTCCATCTCTTTGACGCCGCCCTTGGCGATCACGACGATGTCGATAGCGGGCAGGTTGGCTTGATTGAGGCGGAAACTTTCCCGGACCACTCGTTTGACACGATTACGCCAGACGGCACGCTTGAGTGCTTTTTTGGGCACAGCGAGGCCAAGACGGGGATGTTCGAGGGTGTTGGGACAGGCGAGAAGAGTAATTTGCGGAGAAGCGGCCCGGACAGGCTCGGCGAAAACGCGTTTGAAGTGTTCGGGAGTTAACAGACGTAACTCCCGAGAGAAGGTGTGCGGCGTTGGCATTAAACTACCAGACGGGCACGACCCTTGGCACGACGAGCGGCCAGAACTTTACGACCGTTGGCAGTTGCCATGCGGGCGCGGAAACCGTGAGAGCGCTTGCGCTTCAGGTTGGACGGTTGAAAAGTACGTTTCATGATTCGATTCCGTATTTCTGTACAGTTTTGATTGTCACACTTAGCCGACGCGCCAGCTATAGCGTGTGACGACTAGCAAAAGAGGCCGAATTCTAAACAGAGTTCGGCTTTTAGTCAATCCACCGTTCCCTCTCATCTTGCCCTGACTCATAAGTAAGCAGGAGAAGCTGGCAGGATCCGGAGGATCAAGGGCTCCGGATTATACTGGCAACCCGGGGTTAAACAAGGATCCTCCAATAAAAAAGGCGGCAAGGCCGCCAAAAGAGAGAGCTATTTAAGCACTTTTCGCAAGAATTCCCGGGTGCGGGGATCCTTGGGATCGACCAATATCTGATCCGGCGGGCCCTGTTCCACGATCCGGCCCCCCTCCATGAAGATCACCCGATCGGCAACATCACGAGCAAATTCAATCTCATGGGTCACCACTACCATGGTCTGGTGCTGGCGGGCGAGTTCCTTCATCAACCCAAGTACCTCGTCGACCCACTCGGGATCGAGGGCCGAGGTGGGCTCATCGAACAGAATGACCTTGGAGTGAGCCGCCATGGCGCGGCCGATGCCGACCCGTTGCTGCTGGCCGCCGGAGAGGGACGCCGGGTAGGCATCCTGCTTGTCGGCAAGCCCGATGTCCTTGAGGATGCCGAGGGCTGTGGTGCGAGCCTCAGCCTTCGGCTGCTTCCAGACGGTGATCAGCCCCTCGGCTATGTTGTCCAGCGCCGTTTTGTTGGCGAACAGCGCGTAGTTCTGGAACACGAAGGAGGCACGTTTGCGCAGCTCAATGGCTTGCTGCTCGCTGGCGTTGGCCAGGTCCAGCTGCAGGTCATCGATGGCAAGGGAGCCTGCATCCGGGGTTTCCAGCAGGTTGAGGCAGCGCAGCAGGGTCGATTTGCCGGTCCCGGAGGGACCTATGATGACCACTATCTCCCCCTTCCTGACCTCCAGATCTATGCTGTTGAGCACCTTGTTGTCCTGAAATGCCTTGGAGAGGCCGGTTAATTTGATCATCGCAGACCTCCTTTAATAGGCTCGGTTCAGGTGAACTTCCAGCAGGTGCTGCAAGCGGGTGAAGATGATGACCACCACCCAGTAGACTAGGGCCACCGCCATGAAGCTCTCGAAGAACTTGAAGGAGGAGGAGGCTTCCATCTGCGCCTTGCCCATGATCTCTGCTACGCCCAGGGTGAATGCCAGCGAGGTGCTTTTGATCATGTCGATGAAGTAGTTCATCAGCGACGGCGTTGCTATGCGGGCCGCCTGCGGCAATATGATCCTTTGCATCGCTTGGTAACGGCTCATGCCGATACTGAGAGCCGCTTCCATCTGGCTCTTGTGAATGCCCAGAATGGCGGCGCGGATCGACTCGGCCATGTAGGCAGCGAAGTGCAGGGTCAGTCCGACGATGGCGGCGGTAAAGGCATCCATCCCCACGAAGATGGGGAACAATTGCGGCAGTCCGTAATAGAGCAGGAACAGTTGGACGAGCAGGGGAGTACCTCGAAAGAACGAGATATAGAGCATTGCCAGCCAGTGGATCACAGGGATGCGAAACACCCGTACTATCGCCAGGGTCAGCGACAATACGAGTGCCAAGACGAATCCCCACAGGGCCATTTCCATCGTGGTGCCCAGGTATTTGAGCAGGATGGGGAACAGCCCTAGTGTGTACTCGAGGTCAAATTCCATCATTTATTTGTCGGTGATGTCGGAAGCGAACCATTTCTCGGAGATTTGACGCAGGGTGCCATCTTTGCGCATGGCGGTCAGGGCGTCGTCCACCTTCTTCAGCAGCACCTGTTTCTCCGGGGTATTCAGGAAGGGCAGGGCGTTCTCGATGGTCTCGAAAGGTGCGCCGGCCTGTTGCAGCGGCAGCTTGGACTCTTTGATCAGCTGGGCGGTGGAGACGCGGTCCATCACGAAGGCATCGATGCGACCCAGGGCGACATCTTGCTCGAAATTGGAGTCATAGGTGCGGATATCGATCTTCTTGTTCGGGTCGTTCTTGCGCAGCAGCTCTTCGAAGTTGGAGCCAAGGTTGACAGCGACCTTCTTGCCTTCCAGATCCTTGATGCCGTGAATGGTACTGTTGCCCTTGCGGACCACTATCTGGGCGCCGTCATAGACATAGGGCTGGGAGAAGGCGTACTTGGCCTTGCGCTCGTCTGTGATGGTGATCTGGTTGGAGATGGTATCGATGCGGCCGGTATCCAGCATGCCGAACAGGCCGGAGAAGCTGGCGGTCACGAACTCGACTTTATAGCCGGTGCGCTCACCAATCTGGTTCCACATATCCACCTCAAAGCCCTGCAGCTTGTCCTGCTTGACGAAGGTGAACGGGAAATATTTGCCGGACATGCCGACCTTGATGGTTTCCTGGGCGATGGCTTGACCGGACAGGGCTGCCAGCAGAATGGCGGCACCGGAGACCAGCTTGATGGATGATGTCATGGGGATTCCTCTCTCTGTTGTTCTGTATTTTTAGTTGTAATCACTGAATGTGCGCTGATGTTATTGGAATAAAAGCCAAAGAATAAATGATATTTGGTTATATAAAATAACCGGTTCAGGTCTGGATCTTTGATGCCATTCAGGATGGATCAGGCTGTGGGTAACTTTGGGGATGAAATCAGATCCAGCGGTGCTGGATCCTTGAAAGTCAAGGATCTTATTTGCTGGATCCGCTAGGTGGCAGCTAGAGATCCAGCCGCTAAAAACGTAGAATAGCCGGTCTTTAGTTAATCAATTGACGGGAGTTTAGAGTGACTGCTTCGCTATGGCAGCAGTGCCTTAACCGGCTGCAAGATGAGTTGCCCTCGGCAGAATTCAGCATGTGGATCCGGCCGCTTCAAGCGGAGTTGAGTGACAATACTCTGACCCTGTATGCACCGAATCGCTTTGTTCTGGACTGGGTACGAGACAAGTATCTCATCCGGGTTAATGGCATCATCAACGAACTCTGTGGGGTCGACGGCCCCACCCTGCGTTTTGATATAGGTAATCGTCCCCATCCTGTCGCGGTCGCAAGAGCGCCGGCGCGGGGTGCTGCGCCTGTGAATAACTTGCAGAAGAGCTGGGAAAGCAAGGCTGAAGCCAAGCCTGAGCCGAACCACAAAAGCAACACCAACGTGAACTATACCTTTGAGAACTTCGTCGAGGGTAAGTCCAACCAGTTGGCCCGTGCGGCTGCCCGTCAGGTAGCCGACAACCCGGGTGGCGCTTACAACCCGCTGTTCCTCTATGGCGGTACCGGTCTGGGCAAGACCCACCTGCTGCACGCCGTTGGCAACGCCATCAAGGAGCGCAAGAAAGACGCCAAAGTCATCTACATGCACTCCGAGCGGTTTGTGCAGGACATGGTGAAGGCGCTGCAGAATAACGCCATTGAAGAGTTCAAGCGTTATTACCGTAGCGTCGATGCCCTGCTCATCGATGACATCCAGTTCTTTGCCAACAAGGAGCGCTCCCAGGAGGAGTTCTTCCATACCTTCAATGCATTGCTCGAAGGTAACCAGCAGATCATCCTGACCTCGGATCGCTATCCGAAGGAGATCAATGGTGTCGAGGATCGCCTCAAGTCCCGCTTCGGCTGGGGCCTGACGGTAGCGATCGAGCCACCGGAGCTGGAGACCCGTGTCGCCATCCTGATGCGCAAGGCGGATGAGAACCAGATCCACCTGCCGGACGAAGTGGCCTTCTTCATTGCCAAGCGTCTGCGATCCAACGTCCGTGAACTGGAAGGCGCCCTCAACCGGGTGATCGCCAATGCCAACTTCACCGGTCGTGCCATCAACATCGATTTCGTGCGCGAAGCGCTGCGCGATCTGCTGGCGCTGCAGGAGAAGCTGGTCACCATCGACAATATCCAGAAGACGGTGGCGGAGTACTACAAGATCAAGCTGGCGGATCTGCTGTCAAAACGCCGCTCACGCTCCGTTGCCCGTCCACGCCAGCTGGCGATGGCACTGGCCAAGGAGCTGACCAACCACAGTTTGCCGGAGATAGGTGATGCCTTTGGTGGCCGTGACCACACTACCGTTCTTCATGCCTGCCGCAAGATCGAGCAGCTGAAGGAGGAGAGCCACGACATCAAGGAAGACTATTCCAACCTGATCCGAACCCTTTCCTCCTGATAAGAACGGAGAGCACAGATGCAGCTCGAAATTAGCCGTGAGGCCCTGTTACGTCCTCTGCAACTGGTGTCCGGTGCCCTGGGTGGCCGGCCGACCCTGCCGATCCTTGGCAATGTGCTGCTTGATGTCAGCCAGGGTCTGCTGTCGCTGACCGGGACTGACCTGGAAGTTGAGATGATAGGTCAGGTCTATCTCAATAATGAGAGCCAGGATGGCCGCACCACAGTGCCGGCGCGCAAGCTGCTGGATATCTGTCGCGGCCTGCCGGAAGGGGCGGACATCCGCCTCAACACCGAAGGCGAGCGCCTGATCATCCGTTCCGGTCGTTCTCGTTTCAACCTGTCGACTCTACCGGCCAGCGAATACCCGAATATCGAGGATTGGGAATCCGTGCTCGAATTCGACATCGGCCAGCTGGAGCTGAAGAAGCTGATCGATGCCACCCAGTTCTCCATGGCCAGCCAGGACGTGCGTTACTACCTGAACGGCATGCTGTTCGAGAGCGAGGGCCACGGCCTGCGCACCGTGGCGACTGATGGCCACCGTTTGGCGACCTGCCGTCGCGAGGTAGTGGAAGAATCGCTGCCCGATCATCAGGTTATCCTGCCCCGTAAAGGTGTGCTGGAGCTGGTGCGTCTGCTGGAAGCGGAGGACAAGCCGGTACGGCTGCAGATCGGTCGCAGCAACCTGCGCGCTGCGCTGGACGGCTTCATCTTCACTTCCAAGCTGGTGGATGGCCGATTCCCGGATTGGCGCCGGGTTATCCCGCGCAACAGCGACAAGGCCCTGATCGCCGGTCGTGAGGATCTGCGTCAGGCATTTGCCCGTGCGGCCATCCTCTCCAACGAGAAATTCCGTGGAGTGCGTCTCAATCTGCAGGAAAACCTGCTGCGCATTACCGCCAACAATCCGGAACAGGAAGAAGCCGAAGAGCTGCTTGACGTACAATACGATGCCAGCGAGATGGAGATAGGTTTCAACGTCTCTTATGTGCTGGACGTGCTGAATACGTTAAAATGTGACCAAATTCGGATTAGCCTGAGCGATTCCATCAGCAGTGCCATTATTGAGGATTTTGATCATCAGGATGCTCAGTATGTGGTGATGCCGATGCGGATCTAGTCGTGGCCCTGGTCAAACTCCAGCTCAGCGACTTTCGCAATATCCAGCAGGCCAGTCTCAAGCTGTCCCCCGGCCTCAACATCCTGGTCGGGTGCAATGGCAGTGGCAAGACCAGCGTGCTGGAAGCCATTCACTACCTTGGCCTTGGTCGCTCCTTTCGTACTCACCTGACCGGGCGGGTCATCCGCCAAGGGGAGCGGGCCTTTACCCTGTTTGCCCAGTGCGAACTGGAGGGGCGTCAGGTACCCATTGGACTCGCCAAGGACAAGAGTGGCGAGACCCAGCTCAAGATCGCCGGGGCCCAGGCCCAGCGACTGGCCGATCTGGCCGAGCTGTTGCCGGTGCAGTTGATCCATCCTGATGGCTTCAACCTGCTGACGGGCGGTCCCCAGGCTCGCCGGGCCTGGCTGGATTGGGGGGTCTTCCATCAGGAACCGACCTTTTTCTCCCTGTGGGGACGAGTGCGGCGGTTGTTGAAACAGCGCAACGCCCTGCTGCGCCAGAGTACCCAGTATCGCCAGCTGGCGTTCTGGGATCAGGAGCTGGTGCGGCTCGGGGGGGAACTGGCCATGTTCCGTGCGAGCTATTGTCAGGCCATTACGCCCCTGATCAAGGAGATGACGGCAGATTTTCTGCCGGAATTCGACATCAGTCTCGGTTTCTATCGGGGCTGGGAGAAAGACACTCCCCTCGGCGACTTGCTGGAGGCGGGGTTTGAGCGGGATCGTTCGTTGGGTTACACAGGGGTAGGCCCACAGAAGGCCGATGTGCGACTCAAGGCGAATGGTGTGCCCGCTCAGGATATTTTGTCCAGGGGTCAGCTGAAGTTGTTGGTCTGTGCCATGCGACTGGCCCAAGGGCTCTATTTGAATCAACATAGCAGCCGTGGCTGTATTTTTTTAATTGACGATTTTGCCTCTGAACTGGATGTCGACAAGCGCCGCTTGCTGGCCGCAAGGCTGAAGCGGTGTGCGTCCCAGGTGTTTATCACCGCCATCGATACCGGTCAGCTCGCAGACATGATGGATGCGAATGACTGCAAGTTGTTCCACGTGGAACAAGGCAAGATCTCCGAAACGTTAGAGAAGGCAGAGAGTAAGCTATGAGTGAAAATACTTACGACTCCTCGAATATCAAGGTACTGAAGGGCCTGGATGCGGTCCGCAAGCGCCCGGGGATGTACATCGGCGATACGGATGATGGCTCAGGTCTGCACCACATGGTGTTTGAGGTCGTCGATAACTCCATTGACGAGGCTCTTGCTGGCTACTGCTCCGATATTCTGGTCAAGATCCATTCTGACGGTTCCGTTTCCGTGCGTGACAACGGCCGGGGTATCCCGGTAGACATGCACGAAGAGGAGGGCCGCTCCGCCGCAGAGGTCATCATGACCGTGCTGCACGCTGGCGGTAAGTTCGATGACAACTCCTACAAGGTGTCAGGTGGCCTGCACGGCGTGGGCGTCTCAGTGGTTAACGCCCTCTCTGACAAGCTGTTGCTGACCATTCGTCGCAACGGCCATGTCTACGAGCAGACCTATCACCTGGGTGAGCCGCAGGCGCCGCTCAAGCAGATTGGCGACAGCAGCAGTGGCACGGGTACCGAGGTGCGCTTTTGGCCGAGCCCGACCATCTTTACCGATACCCTGTATCACTACGAGATCCTGGCCAAGCGTCTGCGCGAGCTCTCCTTCCTCAACTCCGGTGTTTCCATCCGTCTGCAGGACGAGCGGGATGGCCGCGAGGTGCATTTCTGCTACGAGGGCGGTATCAAGGCCTTCGTGGAATACCTGAACCAGAACAAGACCCCGATCCACCCCAAGGTGTTCCACTTTTCCATAGAGCAGGACGGCATCGGCGTCGAAGTCGCCATGCAGTGGAACGATGCCTATCAGGAAGGGGTTTACTGCTTTACCAACAATATCCCGCAGCGGGATGGTGGTACTCACCTGGTAGGGTTCCGGACCGCGCTGACCCGCACCCTCAACACCTATATGGACAAAGAGGATTACAGCAAGAAGGCCAAGTCGGCCGCCAGCGGCGACGACGTGCGTGAAGGTCTGATTGCGGTCATCTCGGTCAAGGTGCCGGATCCCAAGTTCTCCTCCCAGACCAAGGACAAGCTGGTCTCTTCCGAAGTGAAGACTGCGGTTGAACAGGCGATGGGCGAGAAGCTTGGCGAGTTCCTGCTGGAAAACCCGGGCGATGCCAAGATAGTGGTCAACAAGATCATCGATGCGGCCCGTGCCCGTGAAGCGGCCCGCAAGGCGCGCGAGCTGACTCGCCGCAAGGGTGCGCTGGACATCGCCGGCCTGCCCGGCAAGCTGGCAGACTGCCAGGAGAAAGACCCGGCCCTCTCCGAACTCTACATCGTGGAAGGGGACTCTGCTGGCGGCTCCGCCAAGCAGGGTCGCAACCGCAAGAACCAGGCTATTCTGCCGCTCAAGGGCAAGATCCTGAACGTGGAGAAGGCCCGTTTCGACAAGATGATCTCCTCGCAAGAGGTGGGCACCCTGATCACCGCTCTGGGCTGCGGCATCGGTCGTGACGAGTACAATCCGGACAAGCTGCGTTACCACAACATCATCATCATGACGGATGCTGACGTCGATGGTGCGCACATCCGTACCCTGTTGCTCACCTTCTTCTATCGTCAGATGCCGGAGATCATCGAGCGTGGCTACATCTACATAGCCCAGCCGCCGTTGTACAAGGTCAAGAAGGGCAAGCAGGAGCAATATCTGAAAGACGAAGATGCACTGCTGCAGTACCAGACCGCCATGGCGCTGGATGGTGCAACCCTGCACGTCAACGAGTCTGCCCCGGCCATCGGTGGCGAGGCGCTGGAGCGTCTGGTCAACCAGCACCGTGCCGTGTCTCACCTGATCACCCGTATGTCCCGTCGGGCGCCGGATGCCGTGTTGACTCAGCTTATCTATCAGCCTGAGTTGAACGAAACCCTGCTGGCCAGCGAGAGCGACCTGCTGGCCTGGTGTCAGGGCATGGAGGCCGTGCTCAACGAGAGCAACCACGGTATCCAGTACCAGATCCAGGTGCGTCGTGATGAAGAGCGTCGTCTGTTCGTCCCCCATGCTGTGGTGCGTCAGCACGGGGTCGACCGTGAATACGCGATCAGCTACGACTTCCTGCAGTCCGGTGAGTACCGTCAGCTTGTTTCACTTGGCAAGGAGATCGCCAACCTGATCGAGGAAGGCGGTTTCATCAAGCGTGGCGAGAAGGTCAAGCCGGTTGCCAACTTCGTGGAAGCGGTCGACTGGCTGATGGGCGAAGGCAAGCGCGGCATCTACATCCAGCGCTATAAAGGGCTGGGCGAGATGAACCCGGACCAGCTGTGGGAAACCACCATGGATCCGGAAGCGCGTCGCATGCTGCGCGTCACCATAGACGATGCCGTCGGTGCCGACCAGCTCTTCTCCACCCTGATGGGTGATGCAGTAGAGCCCCGTCGTGACTTTATCGAGACCAACGCCCTGCGCGTGGCCAACCTCGACGTCTAATTGACGCAGTCAGACAGCAAAAAGCCGCTCCTTGTGAGCGGCTTTTCTCGTTTTCAGGGGCGGGGAAATCGTACGTTCCACGTGAAACCGCCTTGGTGTTGATGGTACCGACTTAGCCCAGTTCCGGAGCCAGGCAGTAGAGGCGCAGGCGATGACCATCGGGGTCAAGCGCCATGCCGGTATAGCCAAACTCCATTCGGCTCGGCTGCTGGATGATGGTCAGGCCGCGCGCCTGCCATTCGGCCAAGCCCGTATCAACACTGGCTTCATCTGGCAGCAGGAAGGCCAGCTCCATGGCACCAGCACTCTGGGTAACGGCGGGTGCGACCGTGGCACTGGACCAGAGCGCCAGTTTTGCCCCCGATTCAAATACGAACATGGCAAAGGTGGGGGATTCTTCTACTGGCGGACGACCAAACAGCTCGCGATAGAAGAGGGCGCTGAGAGCAGGATTGGCGACATAGAGAATGGTGAATGACGGGACTAACAACATGGTGACGCTCCTTGATTCGGGGAGGGCGCATCTGCGCCGACCTCGTCAGCATGGCGCTACCTGCTGTCAGTTTCTGTCAGCAATGAATGTTGGTTGCGGGATCTGCTGGGCGGCGCGCCACTCCTTGAGCAAGATAGCCCGGCTCCTGGGATAGCCTGTCTGCTCCAGTGTCAGCTGGCTGATGCGGTCCACCCGGAAATGGCGAAAGTCCTGCCGCAGCTCGCACCAGGCCACCAGTACCCGCACCTGCTCGAAGTAGCCAAGGGCAAATGGCCAGACGGTGCGCTCGGAACTCGCTTCCCTCAGGTCGCGGTAGCTCAGGGTTATCTTGCGCTGCTGACGAATGGCACTGCGCAGGGGGGCTTCATCGGTGCAGGCGTCGTGGCGGGATGAGCCGATCAGCAGGGTATTGGCGTGGAGCTGCTGGCGGTACTCGTCGGGCAGCACGGCCTCTATCTTGGCCAACGCACTGCGGGCACCGGCACTCAGGGCGCTGTCGGTATGTTCGGCCACCCAGCGGGAACCCAGCACCAGCGCTTCCAGCTCCTCTTCACTGAACATCAGCGGTGGCAGCATGAAGCCGGGGCGCAGCACATAGCCGATCCCCGGTTCTCCCTCGATATGGGCGCCTTGCGCCTGCAGGGTCGCCATATCCCGGTAGAGGGTGCGCAGGCTAATGCCAAGCTGGCTGGCCAGCTCTGTGCCGGTGATGGCGTAACGGTGGCCGCGCAGCAGCTGGAGCAGGGCCAGCAGGCGTTCGGAACGGGACATGGTATGACTCCTCGGGATCTCTGGTTAGCCTGCCATAGCGGGGTGAGCGGGTACAGCGGGCGTCATTAAGGGTTGTTACCACGAAAAGAGCGTCGCCACTCGCCGGGGGAGGTGGCACTCTTGAAGCCGACCAGCTCGGCCAGGATATTGCCGAAGATAAGGCAGGGGATGGCGCAGTGAAAAGGGCTGAAGTGATCGAAGGTCACCACGGCAATGATCGGGGTGGGCATGGTGTTGTCTCCTCTCTGCGCACAGACCCCTCATCATAAGCGTTCGGCAGTGAAAGCCGAAGGGCCATGTCTGGCATGGCCCTCCGCCCTCCTGCGGATCACAGCGATATCACCTCGCCATCTTCCGGCACCCGCACCCGATCCATCATGCTCTGTTTCGCCAGATAGTCGCGCAGCTCCTTGCGTGACAGCAGGGCGTGGTTGACTGCCTCCATATGGCTGGCGATCAGCGTGGCTTGCGGCGCTGCCTGATAAACGGCGGCGACATCCTCCTTGCCCATGATGATGGCGCCGAGCCCCGGCACCTGGGCATCGCCGCAGTTGAGGATGGCCACTTCGGGCTGGTGCTGTTGCAGAGCGTGCTCTACCTGCGCATTCCAGACCGTATCACCGGCCAGATAGAGGCATTTCTCGGAGGGGTGGGAGAAAACCACGCCACACACTTCCCCCATGCGTTCGCCCAGTACCGCCATCAGTTGATCGCTGCCGTGCTGGCCACCGGTTTGCTGCAGGCGAATACCGGCAAATTCGGCCTGCTCGCTCAGCAGGCGCACATCTTTAAAGCCGCTGGCGCGTATGGTGTCAGCATCTTTCTGATGTTGTACAAACAGTGGCAGATGCTTGGGGATCAGTGCTCTGGCGGCGTCATCCCAGTGATCCGGGTGATCGTGGGTGACGATAACAGCATCCACATCGACAAGTTCATCGATCGGCAGCGGTAGCTCGACCAGCGGATTGCGCAGCTGGCTGCTGGCGGTGCCCTCAAAGCCGGGGAAGGCCCCTTTGGCAGATAGCATGGGGTCGATCAGAAAGCGGGTGCCGGCATAGTCGAGCAGTAGGGTGGCGTTGCGAACCTGGGTAATATTCATGGGATGGCTCCATGTTGGTTGGTGGATATGCAACCAAGTATGGTGGATGGTTCGGCCAGCCATCAGTGGCCCACGGGTCGATTATCATCACTATCGGGCCAATAGGCTGATGATCTAAAGGTCGGCGCGGCCATTTAAAAAATCTGAAAGAATCCCCCTTGAAAGCAAAAAACTGGGCCCCTATATAGGTAACAAGGCCGGAACGCTCGACAGAGGTTTCGACCAGACGCCCGTCCGACAGGAGGGCAAACCATCCGTTATCGCTCATAAGAGGGTAATACTATGCGTTCTATCGACTTTTCTCCGCTCTATCGTTCTGCCATCGGTTTCGATCGTCTGGCCAATCTCATCGAATCTGCGGCCAGCAATGGCAATGCCGGATATCCCCCCTACAACATCGAGCAACTGGGTGACAGCGACTACCGCATCAGCATGGCGGTGGCGGGTTTTACCCAGGAAGAGCTGGAGCTGAGCTTCCAGGAAAATCTGCTGACGGTGAAGGGTAACAAGCAGGCCGAGACCGACCGCAACTATCTGTATCAGGGCATAGCCGAACGGGGTTTCGAGCGCCGCTTCCAGCTGGCCGACTATGTGCGGGTAAAAGGGGCGGACCTGAAAAACGGCTTGCTGCATATCGAGCTGGTGCGTGAAGTGCCCGAGGCGATGAAGCCGCGCAAGATCGAGATCAACGGCTGATAGCCCGAATTCACTGCGATTTTCAAATTTCCCGGGTGCCGATGACGGGCCTGTGGAGAACCAAACCTGTTGCTTGTTAGAAGGATAGGATTATGCGTAACCTCGATTTTTCTCATCTCCATTCCAATGCCGTCGGCTTCGAGCGGATGGCCCGTGAGCTGGAAGGTCTGTTCGATCAGAAGACCGCCGCTTACCCCCCTTACAACATTGAAAAGCGCGATCACGACGGCTATCGCATCACGGTCGCTGTGGCTGGTTTCGAGCGCGAAGAGCTGGAGCTGGAAACCGAAAATGGCACCCTCAAGGTGAAGGGGTGCAAGGCAGCTGCCGGTGAGCGCCAGTTCCTCGATCAGGGTATCGCCGAGCGTGACTTCAAGCTCGCCTTCAAGCTGAGTCAGCACGTTGAGGTGCAGGGTGCCAAGCTCGAGCATGGTCTGCTGATCATCGACTTGGCCCGCGAACTGCCGGAGGCGCTCAAGCCTCGCGCCATCCCATCGGCAAAGCCGAGCCACTGGCGCTGCCAAACTAAGCCATGGGAAATGAAAAGGCCTGCGATTGCAGGCCTTTTTGTTTTTGGCTCGCAGGTTAGTTGCTGCCGTAGAGGTCGTTGATCTCGTCCGCCAGTATGGCGATGCCACGGCGCACCAGCTCCTCGCTCTGGGAGTAGTTGAGGCGTATGCACTCCTGGCTGTGGCGCCACTCGGGGTCGTCGATGCCGGGGAAGAAGTAGTGACCCGGAACTATCAGCAGGTTCTTCGCTTTCAGTCGCTCGTAAAGCTCCTGACAGTGAATGGGCAGGTCTTCGAACCAGAGCCAGAGGAAGAGGGCGCCTTCCGGCTTGTGGATGTGGAAGCGCGGATCCGGGATCGCTTCACGCAGCAGCGCTACCGCCAGCTCGGCCTTCTGCCGGTAGAAGGGTTTCACTACCTGCTCGCTCAGGGCGATGATCTCGCCACTCTCGATCATGGGGATGGTAATGGCTGGCCCCAGGCTGCCCGGCGCCAGGTTGATGATGCCGCTCAGGTTGGTGATGGCCTGGATGATCTTCTCATCGGCGATGACGATACCGCAGCGGGTGCCCGGCAAGCCCAGCTTGGAGAGGCTCATGCAGAGGATGGTGTTGGCGTTCCAGAACGGCTTGGCTTCGCTGAAGATGATGCCCGGGAAGGGCACGCCGTAGGCGTTGTCGATCAGCAGCGGAATGCCCTTGTCGCGAGCGATCTGATCCAGGTGCTCTATCTCGTCATCGGTCAGCACGTTGCCAGTCGGGTTGGTTGGACGAGAGACGCAGATCACCCCGATATCGTCGCCCACCTGCAGGCTTTCGAAATCCACATGGTATTTGAACTGGCCATCGGGCAGCTTCTCCATGGTGGGTTTGTACGCCACGAAGTAGTCATCGGTGAGGGCCGAGTCGGCGTAGCCGATATATTCAGGGGCCAGCGGGAACAGCACTTTCTTCTTGCGGCCATCGGCGAACTCGCCAGCCAGCAGGTTGAACAGATAGAAGAAGGCATTTTGGCTGCCGTTGGTCAGGGCGATATTGCGGGCCGAAATATCCCAACCCAGCTCTTTGCTGAGCAGGGCTGCCAGCGCCTTGGTGAACCTGTCCTTGCCTTGGGGGCCATCGTAGTTGGCCATGGCTTTGACCAGTTCGCCGTTGTCGAGCAGGGTTTTGGCCTCGGCCTGAAAGCGCTCCAGCATGGCGGGGATGGGGGCCGGATTACCGCCACCCAGCATGATGGCGTCCGGATTGGTCAGCCCCTGATTGAGGTCATCCATGAGTTGGGTAATACCGGCGTGGCGAGTGAACTTCTCGCCGAACAAGGAAAATTCCATTCGGTGACGGATCCAGAGTCAGTTACGGGGATGTAGCACCATAGCTCAGTTTAAAAGCGGGTGTCGATCAAAAAAATGGGACGTTCCACGTGGAACATGGCCAAAAGTTTAAGCGTGGTTAAAAGCACCAACTGTTGGTTTTAAAATGACCGAGCAGGATGCATTTTGCGACTCATTTTGGTATCGCTAGATGGTAAATTTAAACAAAATCATCATGTTATGTATTTTTTGAGGGTTGGCACAACAATTGGAATAGCTAGCTGGTCATCTCAACCACACCGGAGCAAACCAGATGAAAACCCTGATAGCCACCCTGATTGTGAGTGCCCTGAGCCTGAACGTGATGGCCAACGACAACCCGAGACCCGAGCTGGAGAGTGCCAAGCTGGAGCAAGATGTGCAGAGCGAGCTGCAGCAGGCATCCCATGCCGTGGTGCAGGATGCGCTGCACAACCTCAAGCCGCTGGCGCTGGATACCCTGGTGGTGGAGACGAGTCAGGCGGTGGCGACTCACCCCGAGAGCTGAGATAGCGCAGGGGAGTCTGCCCCGTATGTTGTTTGAAGAAGCTGATGAAGGCGCTGTCGCTGGAGAACTCCAGCGCAGCGGCAATCCGGCTGATGGGCTCGCTTTCTGCCAGCAACTCCATGGCGCGCAACAGCCGCCACTGCTGACGCCATGCCTGATAGCTCATGCCGGTCTCCCGTATGAAGATGCGGCCAATGGTCTTGTCACTGGCACCCACCCGTTCGGCCAGCCGGTTGAGCCGCTCGGGCAGGGCATCTCCCCGTTTCAACTGCTGTAGCCAGCCGCCCAGTCTGGGATCTGTCGGTAGCGGCAACTGCCACGATTCTCGCGGCGCCAGCCCCAACTCCTCCATAAACAGCGCCACTGTTCGCTGCTGCTCTGCTTGCGGTTTGTCCCACGGCCAGAGCGCCATCCGCTCGATCAGTTCGTGCAGCAGCGGATTGACCGCCAGCACCTCCACCGTGCCGGGCAATTCGGGGTGCGGCTGGAAGTAGAGGGAGCGGTAGGCCACCACACCACGCATTAATATCCGGTGGGCGGTGCCCGCCGGCAGCCAGGCGGCGCGGGTGGGAGGCAGCAGGCAGACCCGACCTTCCAGCTCCATGGTCATGCAGCCGGATTGGGCAAACAGCAGCTGATGGCGTTGATGCTGATGCAGGCCCGAGTCGTGCCAACCGAGCGCGGAGGCAATGCCGATCACGCTGCCCGTCAGCTGATCAGGGTCAAAAGGGTGATCGGGAAGAATAAAGGCCATATGTCCGATTTTTGATGTTTATAGTCCTGCTTATTGTAATCAGACAATCGGCATCTCTCTAGAATGGCGACCTCTTGTGAAGGAGGTTTGTCATGAACAACAAGTTGCCACCGCTCTGGCTGGTGGTGGGATTGATGATGTTTCCCCAGATCGTGGAGACCATCTACAGCCCGGTACTGACCCAGATCGCTACCCAGTTTCGGGTGAGCGACGGACAGGCATCCCAGACCTTGTCGGTCTATTTTCTGGCGTTTGCGGTGGGGGTGGTCTGCTGGGGGCGGTTCTGTGATCTGATCGGGCGGCGTCCCGCCATGCTGGCGGGTCTGCTCACCTATGGCGCCGGCACCTTGCTGGCGCTGCTGGCCAATCGGTTTGAGGTGCTGCTGCTGGCCCGGGTTATTTCTGCCTTTGGCGCTGCAGTGGGATCTGTGGTGACCCAGACCATGCTGCGCGACTGCTATCAGGGGAGCGAGCTGGCGCGGGTCTTCTCGGTGATGGGCATAGCGCTCTCCCTGAGCCCGGTGTTGGGGCTGGTGAGCGGCGGCTTGTTGGCCGAGCAGTTTGGCTATCTCGGTGTCTTCAGTGGCTTGCTGTTGCTGGCTCTGATACTGGGGGGGATCGCCCGTTGGCGGTTGCCGGAAACCCGTCCTGCGATAACCACTCGGGTTGCCCTCTGGCCATTGGCGTGCCGGATGATGAAGGATGGTGGGCTATGGTGCTGCGCTGTGCTGGTCTCCCTGTTCAATACCATGCTGTTTGGTTACTACAGCCTGGCACCCTTCCTGTTTGCCGAATTGGGATTGAGTGCCAGCGAGTTTGGCTACTCGGGGATCTTGCTGGCGCTGGCGACTCTGATCGGCAGCCTGCTGAACAAGCATCTGCTGGGGAGAGGTTGGCAGCCGTCATCTCTGGTCAGGCTGGCTTGCGTGCTGGCGCTGGTTGCCGTGCTGCTGGTCTGGACGAGTCAGGATTCGCTTTGGTTCCTGCTGCCCATGATGGGCGTCGTGGTGGCTTTTGGGATTGCCATCCCCAATGTGTTGAGTCAGGCCTTGCTGGGCTATCGGGAGGTAGCAGGCAGCGCCGGTGCCCTGTTCGGACTGGCCTACTACCTGCTGCTCAGCCTGGGATTGGCGCTGGCGGCCACTTTGCAGGATCTGGGTATGCTGCTCCTTGGCTGTGGCATGGTGGCCGTACTGTGCAGCGGACGGCGTTCCACGTGAAACATCAGTTGCCGATAAAACGGTAGCCGATGCCGGATTCGGTTTCGATCAGACGGGGTTGTTGGGGATTATCCCCCAGTTTCTTGCGCAGGCTGGCGATGACGATGCGCAGGTAGTGGGTGTCTTCCTTGTGGATCGGTCCCCAGATGTCGTTGAGCAGCTGGGTCTGCATCACCAGCTTGCCGGGGTGGCACACCAGCGCCTGCAGCAGGGCGAACACCTTGCGAGACAGGGGGATCTCTTCATCCCTCATGGTCACTTTGTGGCTGCTGGCGTCCAGGGTCAGGCCGCATTGGGGGAAGTGGCGACATTCACCGCTGCTGACCCCGACTCGCTGGCGCAGCAAGACGCGGATGCGGGCCATCATCTCCCCAATGCCGAACGGCTTGCTCATGTAGTCGTTGGCGCCTGCGTCCAGCAGCCGTACCTTCTCCTGCTCCGAATCCCGCGCCGACAGCACCAGTACCGGGTGCTGATGGTGCTCACGAATCGTCTGCAGAATCTGGATGCCGTCTCCGTCCGGCAGGCCGAGATCGAGGATCACCAGATCGGGATTGAGGTGGCGATATTGCTCCAGTCCCTCATTGACGCCCACCGCCTCGCTGACCTGATGCCCCTCGGCGATCAGGCTGATCCGCAGAAAGCGGCGGATCGCCGCTTCATCATCAATGACCAGGATATGAGCCATCTAGCCTCCAGAGGCGAATGTTGGGTAGGGAACATATGATGGCAGAATGAACTCTCTACAGCCCTTATGACAAAGGATGGGATCCATCATACCTCCGGTGAGTTGAGGGTGAGCGGCAGGGAGATGCGCATGCAGGTGCCGTTGCCATTGGGGCCGGAAAACGCCCAGATGCGCCCGCCATGAGCCTCTATCATAGCGCGGGAAATGGCGAGGCCAAGCCCGGTGCCGCGACTGCCGCAATCACCGACCGGCTGGGTGTAGAAGAGATTGAAGATCTTGTCCCGATCCGACTCGGCGATGCCGACCCCGATATCGATGATATCGATGATGAGATCCGGGTCTGCCAGCATTACCTTGAACTCGATGGGCGTGCCAGCCGGCGAGTAGCGGGAGGCGTTGTCGAAGATATTGACCAGCACCTGCTCGATCAGGGCGCCGTGCACATAGAGCTGGGGGATCTGCTGATCGAAGTGCACCAGCAGTTTGTGCTGGCGCCAGGAGGAGTCCAACCGCTTGCGGGCACTCTCCACCAGATCTGCCAGGTCGACCCAGTCCCGTTTCAACTGGAAGTCCGGCGAACCTATGCGGGTCATGTCCAGCAGGTTCTGCACATAGCTGTGCAGGCGGCGCGCCTCCTCCTGCACCGAATGGTGCAGTTCACTGCGATCCTCTGCGCTTATCCGATCACCGTATTCCAGTAGGGTGCTGCCAGCCCCCATGATGGTTGCCAGCGGCGTCTTCAGATCGTGGGAAACCGACGAGAGCAGGGCTGCGCGCATCCGATCCGTCTCTGCCTGCAGCTGGCTGTCGGCCAGCCGCTCGTTGAGGTCGATCCGTGCCAGGGCGGCGCGGATGTCGGTGAGCAGGGCCTGCAACTGGTGTTCAGCCGAAGAGGCGAGCGGATTGACCAGCCGGATGCCGAGCACCAGATCATCGGTGAGATGGTGATATTGCGCCTCGGCGGCATTGAGGGTGGCTGTGTGGGCACCCGCGCTCAGCTTCTGGGCCAGGCACCAGTCGATGGCTGCCTTGTCGGTCTGTCCGGGTCTGTGCTGAGCCGATCCCGCCCTGTGCTGATAATCCTGATCGAGGGCAAAGACCGGTTGGATCAAGGCCAGAGAAATGGCCTGGGTGCCTTGCCTGAGCACCTCTTCCGGGCTGCTGGCGGTGGCCAGTCCCTGACTGAGGGAGAGCAGGGCGTTGCCGAGCTGCTGAGTCTCGCGCAGGCCGATCAGCTGTTGTCGCTGGCGGGAGGCGAGTCGTCCCGCCGTCATGCCGACGATAAGCAGCACAAACAGGGTGAGTAGATCGCTGTGGCTGGCCACGCTCAGGGAGAAGTAGGGGGCAGTGAACAACAGATTGTGAGCGACGAAGCCCAGTACGGCCGCCAGTATGGCGGGCACCAGGCTGGTGGTGAGCGCCGTCGCCAGCACCCCCAGCACGAACAGCAGGGGCAGGGACGCGGGCGGCAGCCAGTGGGAGAGTCCCCAAGCGGTGGCCGAGGTCACCGCCATGATGGTGATGGCTAGCAGGCTCTGGCGTATGTCCTTGGGGTGGAGTGGTTGCAGTCCCAGGCCGGGTTTGCGCTTCTCTGTATCCACCAGTGTGATTTCGAGCCCCTGCGCCTGCTTGAGCAGGTGTTGGACCAGGGAACGGCGCCAGGGGGCTTTGTGGGGTTTGCCAAGCAGCAGTTGCGAGACCTGTTGCTGCTCGGCGGTTTCCAGCAGCGTATTGGCCACCGCCGGGCTGGAGAGGGTCAGCACCTTGGCACCGAGGTGAGAGGCCAGCGCCAGCGCCTGCTCCAGCTCGGCGGAGCGTTGCCCCTTGCTGTCGATGTGCACCACCAGCCAGGGCAGCTGGCGGCGCTGGGCGAAGCGGTGGCCGTAGCGTACCAGCGCCGAGCCGTGCTGATCGCCGAGGCAGACCATCAGCTTGCCCCGCAGCGGCAGCGTGGTCTTGCCCGCAGCCTGCCACTGCAACTGCAGATCCCCCTCCACGTGGCTGGCGGCGGTCTGCATCGCCAGCTCGCGCAGGGCGGTCAGGTTGTTGAGGGAGAAGAAGGATTGCAGGGCGGCCTTGGCTTGATGGGGCACATAGACCTTGCCCTCCTTGAGCCGGCCGAGCAGCTCCTTGGGAGGCAGGTCGATCAGTATGATGCTGTCCGCCTCCAGCAGCACCTGATCCGGCAGTGTCTCCTTGACCCTGACACCGGTCAGTTGCCACACCAGATCGTTGAGGCTCTCCAGGTGCTGCACGTTGAGGGTGGAGTAGACATCGATGCCGGCACCAAGCAACTCCTCCACATCCTGCCAGCGCTTTTCGTGACGGCTGCCCGGGGCATTGCTGTGGGCCAGCTCATCCACTACGACGATGGCGGGTTTGCGTTCGAGCAGTGCATCCAGATCCATCTCCTCCAGCCGTTGCTGGCGATGGAGATGGAGCTTGCGCGGCTGGATGGCAAGCTTGTCGAGCAGGGCCAGGGTCTCCTGACGGCCGTGGGTTTCCACCACGCCGATCAGGATGTCGACCCCTTCCCGTGCCTGTTCCCGTACTGCTTGCAGCATGGCGTAGGTCTTGCCGACGCCGGGCGCGGCGCCGAGAAAAACCTTCAGCTTGCCTTTGTGTTCCTGCTCCAGACTCGCCAGCAAGGCGTCGGCCCGCACCTCATCACGCATCCCAGGACTCCTGCTCCATGCTTGCCATCAGGGCACCAGCCTTTACCTCATCACGCATTATGATCCTTATCGAGCAACCGTTGGCTCAGTTCGAAAATGTGGGATCCCCGTCCTCTCTATCAAGCGTCCTTGTCGAGCTGCAGGTTGAGCTGGAGGATGTTGACCACTTGCGGGCCAAGGATACCAGCTTGCACTCTGGACTTGACCTGCTCCGTCAGCAAGGCGGGATCCAGCCCTCGTTGTTTGGCCACTCTTTCTACCTGAGCCAGCACGGCATCTACCGGCAGATGGGGGTCCAGGCCGGAGGCGGAGCGGGTCAGCATGGTGGGGGACTGAACATTGCCCTGCGCCTCGGCGAACTCTCTGCGCAGTGGTGAGCCCATCCCCAGATTACTGGCACTGCCGCCAATGGTGGCGAAGTCGCTGGCGGAGGGGCGGGAGTGGAAGTACTCGGCCCGATCGAATTTCTGCGCCAGCAGGGCACTGCCGATCAGCTGTTGGTTACCGTTGGTCAGCTGGCTGCCGTTGGCCTGCCAGGGGAACATCAGCTGGGCCAGCCCGGTCACCGCCAGTGGGTAGCCGACGCCCAGCAGCAGGGTCAGGGTCAGCAGGGTTCTGATTGCTATCATGATTTTCTTGCTCCAAACAGGTTGATGGGGGGCAAGCCAGGCTTGCTCCCCGCTATAGCGTTACACCAGACCCAGGCCAGTGATGACCAGGTCGATCAGCTTGATACCAATGAAGGGCACCAGCAGACCACCGACACCGTAGATCAGCAGGTTGCGGCGCAGCAGGCTGGCGGGGGATCCCTTCAGGCTGACACCGCGCAGGGCCAGCGGCACCAGCGCCACTATGATCAGGGCGTTGAAGATGATGGCCGACAGGATGGCGCTCTGCGGGCTGCCCAGCTGCATCAGGTTCAGCGCACCCAGCTGCGGATAGGCTGCGATGAACAGGGCTGGCAGTATGGCGAAGTACTTGGCCACGTCGTTGGCGATGGAGAAGGTGGTCAGTGCCCCTCGGGTCACCAGCAACTGTTTGCCGACCAGCACCACGTCCAGCAGCTTGGTGGGGTTGGAATCCAGATCCACCAGGTTGCCCGCCTCCTTGGCGGCCTGAGTACCCTCGTTCATGGCCAGACCCACGTCGGCCTGGGCCAGCGCCGGGGCGTCGTTGGCACCGTCACCGCACATGGCGACCAGGCGGCCATCGGCCTGCTCCTGGCGGATATAGGCCAGCTTCTTCTCGGGGGTGGCTTCGGCGATGAAGTCATCCACCCCGGCTTCGGCGGCGATGGCGGCGGCAGTCAGCGGGTTGTCACCGGTAATCATCACGGTACGGATCCCCATGTGACGCAGGATCTGGAAGCGGGCCTTGATGCCGGGCTTGATGATGTCCTTGAGGAACACAACCCCCATCAACTTCTCGTGGGTACAGACCAGCAGTGGAGTACCGCCCTGGCGGGCGATGTTGTCGACCGACTTGAGGATCAGCTCGGGCACAGCCTTGCGCTCGAGGGAGAGATAGTTGAGCACCGCATCCACAGCCCCCTTGCGATATTGATGACCGTTGCGATCCAGCCCGCTCAACCGGGTCTCGGCGCTGAACGGGATCAGTTTGTCACTCTCCAGCTGGCTCGGCTTGGCCATGCTCTTGCCTGCCAGGGTCAGGATGGACTTGCCTTCCGGCGTATTGTCCCCGAGGGAGGCCAGCATGGCCGCCTGGGCCAGCAGGGAGGGATCCACTCCGGGGGCCGGGATCAGCTCGTCGGCCATGCGGTTGCCGAAGGTGATGGTGCCTGTTTTGTCCAGCAGCAGGGTACGCACATCACCGGCGGCCTCCACTGCGCGGCCCGACTTGGCAATCACGTTCAGTTTCACCAGCCGATCCATGCCGGCGATGCCGATGGCGGAGAGCAGCCCGCCTATGGTGGTCGGGATCAGGGTGATGAAGAGGGCGAGCAGGTAGATCCTGGGCACCTGGGTTCCGTTGTAGTTGAGGAACCAGGGCAGGGTAGCCACCACCAGCAGGAAGATCAGGGTCAGACCCACCAGCAGGGCATCGAGCGCCATCTCGTTCGGGGTCTTCTGGCGCTTGGCTCCTTCCACCAGCGAGATCATCCGATCCAGCGTGCTCTCACCCGGATTGTTGCTGACGCGCACCCAGATCTCGTCCGAGACCACAGTGGTGTTGCCGGTCACGCCACTGCGGTCGGTACCGGATTCGCGGATGACGGGGGCGGATTCACCCGTGATGGCCGCCTCGTTCACCGAGGCAATGCCTGCCACCACTTCACCATCGGCCGGGATCATTTCACCGCTGCGTACCAGTACCAGATCACCTTTCCGCAGGCTGGTGGCGGACACCCATTCACCCTGCCCATCCTTGGCATCCGTGACCCGGCGTGCCTTGAGCTGGCTCATGCCGGCCTTCAGGCTGTCGGCCCTCGCTTTGCCGCGCCCTTCGGCCAGGGTCTCGGCGAAGTTGGCAAACCAGAGGGTCAGCCAGAGCCAGGCGGTCAGCTGCCAGGCCAGGCTGGGGGCGACCCCGGAGAAGGGTTGTCCCAGCAGCGATTCTACGGTCGCCATCACGGCAGCCAGCCAGAGGGTGAACAGTATGGGGCTGCCAAACAACGCCTTCGGATTGAAGCGATAAAGGGCTTCAATCATTGCCTGCATGACTTGCGATTTCTGTTTTTTGGCCTTCACCTTCTCGGTGCGGGCTGTCATGGAGATGGATTTGCTCATTAGAACGCTCCCTGTATCAGGCTTAGATGTTCGGCCACGGGTCCCAGTGCCAGCAGTGGCAGGAAGGAGAGGCCGCCAATCAGCAGGACTGTGATGATCAGCAAGGTAATAAACAGTGGCCCCCGGATCGGGAAGTCACCTTCACCCGTTTCCTGGCGCGGAGCGCGGGCGAGCTGGCCGGCGATGGCCAGCACCGGGATGATGTAACCGAAGCGTCCGAGCAGCATGGCCAGCGCGATTGCGATGCACTGCCAGCTATCGGCGGCGGCAAAGCCAGCGAAGGCGGAACCGTTGTTGCCGGCAGCCGAGGCGTAGGCATAGATCAGCCGTGACAGGCCGTGCGGGCCTTCATGACCTATGACGGTGTCGGCATTCGGCATCAGCAGGGTTACGCCACCGATCACCAATACCCCGACAGGCATCACCAGCATGCTGGCGACCACCCACTTCATCTCAGTGATGCCGAGGCGTTTGCCCAGATAGGTGGGTGTACGACCCACCATGAGGCCACACAGGAACACGGTCAGCAGCACGAACAGCATCATGCCGTAGATACCGGCACCCACGCCGCCGAACACCACTTCACCCAGCAGCATGTTGATCATGGCGACCATGCCGGCGAGGGGGGCAGCGCTGTCGTGCATGGAGTTGACCGAGCCGTTGGAGGCGGCCGTGGTCGCCACTTTCCAGATGCTGGAGAGCACGGGGCCGAAGCGGCTCTCCTTGCCTTCCCAGTTGCCCATCTGAGTGGTGAGGTGAGCGAGGTTGGGATCCGGCTTTATCTCCTGGGAGAGGGAGAGGGAAAGGCCCAGCACCAGCATGATGGTCATGGCGGTGAGGATGGCGCGACTATGGGCCACGTCCTTCACGTAGCGACCCAGCGTGCAGACCATGGCGGCGGCTATGGTGAGCAGGGCGACCATCTCCAGCCAGTTGGTCAGTGCGGTCGGGTTCTCGAACGGGTGAGCCGAGTTGATGCCGAAGAAGCCACCGCCGTTGGAGCCGAGCTGCTTGATGGCGATCTGGGACGCGGCAGGGCCCAGTGGCAGCAGCTGCTCCTGACCTTCCAGGCTGTGGAACGGCAGATAGGCCGACAGCGTCTGGGGCACGCCCTGCCATACCAGCAGCAGCGCCATGATCAGCGCCATCGGCAGCAGCACATAGAGACAGAAACGCACCAGATCCTGCCAGAAGTTGCCAAGGTTGGTGGTCTGTTGGCGGGCGATACCACGGAACAGCGCGATGGCAACGGCGGCGCCAGTGGCGGCGGAGACGAAGTTCTGGGTGGTCAGGCCTACCATCTGGCTGAAGTAGGAGAGACTGGCTTCACCGGAATAGGCTTGCCAGTTGGTGTTGGTCATAAAGCTGACCGCGGTGTTGAAGGCGAGTTGCCAGCTCATGCCCGGCATTTGCTGCGGGTTGAGGGGCAGCAGGCCTTGCGCCATCAGGATCAGGAACAGCAGGCCGAAACCGGCCCCGTTGAATGCCAGCAGGCTGAGGGCGTAGGACTTCCAGTCTTGCTCCCGTCCGTCCGTGCCGCAGCAGGCCAGGGTGGCGCGCTCTATGGGCGACAGCCAGCGGCTCTGCCCCTCGAATACCCGATACAGGTAGCCGCCAAGCAGAGGTGCCGGCAGCAGGATTAGCAGCACAAAGGCCACCGGATAAATCACTTCTTGCCACATATTCAGTTCCTCACTCGTGGCTGCGTGTTAACGCACGCAACAGATAACCCAGCAGGGCGAGGACCAGCAGCAGATATAGCCAATTCATATCGACTCCATAGGTGTAATTGACGCTGAAATGGTATGTAAAACAGGCGTAAAGGCGCCATAAAGCGCCATGGGGCAGGCGTAAAATCGGCGTAAAGAACACTGGTGTTGCGAGGGAGCTGGCGAGGAGGGATCAAAAAACCCGGCTTGAGCCGGGTTTGAGTGAAGGGTTATATCGTTGTATGCGTTTAGCGCATGGTCACAAACTCTTCCGCACTGGTCGGATGGATAGCCACGCAGTTGTCGAAGTCGGCCTTGGTGGCCCCCATCTTCATGGCCACGCCGAAGCCTTGCAGTATCTCGTCCATGGCAAAGCCGATGCCGTGCAGACCGACCACTTTTTCTTCCGGCCCGATGCACACCAGCTTCATGCGGGTAGGCTGGCGATGTTGGGTCAGGGCCGAATACATGGCGGTGAACTGGCTGCGGTAGACCTTCACCTGGCTCTCGCCATACTCGGCGATGGCTTCCGGTTCGGTCAGCCCTATGGTGCCTATGGGTGGGTGGCTGAACACCACGGTCGGCACCAGATCGTAGTTGAGGTGCTCGTTCGGTTTGTTGTTGAACAGCCGCTCACTGAGGCGACGGCCGGCGGCCACGGCCACCGGGGTGAGCTGGATACGGTCCGTGTTGTCACCCACCGCATAGATGTTGGCGACGGAGGTGTTCTGGAACTTGTCGCTTGGGATAAAGCCCTTCTCGTCCAGCGCGATGCCGGCGGCAGAGAGGTTGAGATTGTCGGTGGCCGGAACGCGGCCTATGGCCCAAATCAGGCAATCGACGGTCAGGTGGCGGCCATCTTCCAGCTGCAGGGTCAGGCTGTCATCGGCGTTCTTGACCACCGCCTTGGGGATGGCGTGGGTGTGCAGTTTGGGCCCTTCCTGCGCCATGATTTCCACCAGAGTCTCGTGGATCATGGGGTCGAAGTTGCGCAGCGGTGCGTGCTTGCGCACTACCAGATGGGTCTCGGAGCCAAGTGCCTGCATCACGCCGGCGATCTCGACCGCGATGTAGCCGGCACCGACCACGGCAACCCGCTTGGGTTGGCTTTGCAGGTCAAAGAAACCATCGGAATCTATACCCAGTTCGGCACCGGGAATGGCGGGTATTTCGGGACGACCACCGGTGGCGATCAGGATATGATCTGCGGTGTACTGCTCGCCATTGACCTCGATCGTGTTGCTATTGACGAAGCGGGCGAATCCTTTGACGACAGTGATCTGATTCTTGCCCAGCACATTCTGATAGGACTGGTGGATGCGGCCAATATAGGCCTGGCGGGACTCGACCAGTTTGGCCCAGCTGAAGTGGTTGAGTGTGGTGTCGAAGCCGTAGTCGGCACCATATTTCAGGGCATCGGCGATCTGGCCGGCATACCACATGGCCTTCTTCGGCACGCAGCCTACGTTGACGCAGGTTCCACCCAACTCTTTGGCTTCAATCAGGGCGACTTTCTTGCCGTACATGGCAGCCCGGTTGGCCGAGGCGATGCCGCCGCTGCCGCCACCGATGGCGATATAGTCAAAATGCTGTGCCATTGCGAGGTTCTCCGCTCATTAAGAATGCAATCACAGCATGATGGGGATAAAGCGGCTGGCTCACAAGAGCCAGCGTTCAGTTATGTTGGATCGGCATACGGATATGGAACTGGGCGCCGTTGCCTGGCTCACTGACGCAGTTGATGCGGCCACGCAGCAGTTGTACCACCAGGTTGTAGATGATGTGGGTGCCGAGCCCGCTGCCGCCCTGGCCCCGCTTGGAGGTAACAAAGGGGTCGAAGATGCGCGGCAGTATTTCGGGCGGGATACCGCGGCCGTTGTCGCTGTAGTCGATCATCAGATCCTCACCTTGCTGCTCCACCTTGATGGTGATCTTCTTCGGCTTGTCCCAGTCATCAAAACCATGGTTGATGGAGTTGAGGATCAGGTTGGAATAGATCTGGGTGAAGCTGCCGGGGAAGGAGAAGATCGACAGCTTGGAATCGCACTGGATGTCCACCTCGCACTGGGCCTTCTTCAGCTTGTGGCCGAGGGAAACCACCACCTGATGCAGGTTGTCGGCGAGGTTGAAGTTGTAACGCGCCTCGGACGACTGATCGACTGCCACCTGCTTGAAGCTGGCAATCAGCTCCGAGGCGCGCCTCAGGTTGCCCTGCAGCAGCTGCATGGACTCGTCGAGATTGACGGTGAACTCGTTGAGATAGGAGCGGGAGAGCTGCTTGGAGTCGATGTGCAGCTTGAAGTCGGCCACCCGTTCCTGCAGATAGGAGGAGGCGGTCACACTGATGCCAATGGGGGTGTTGATCTCGTGTGCCACCCCGGCTACCAGCGAGCCGAGGGAGGCCATCTTCTCCGATTCCACCAGGGTCTGCTGCGCCTGTTTCAGGTCGTCATAGGCCTTGCCCAGCTGATTGTTGGCGTCGCTCAGGCTGCGGGTTCGCTCCACCACCTTGCCTTCCAGCTGTTCGTTGAGGGAGATGATCTCCCGCTCTACCTTCTTGAGGCGGGTGATGTCATAGCCGAACCCGATCAGGTACTTGAGGTTGAGGCCCTCGTAGAAGGGGGCAAAGGTCCACTGCAACACCAGCTCATGGCCCTGCTGGTCATACATGATGATCTCTTTGTCCTCAATGGATCCATGATCGGCCAGGATCAGAGCCAGCTCTTCACGCTGTTCCTGGCTGACGAACAGATCCAGCCAGTTGTGCTGCAAGATCTCCTGTTGGTGGTAGCCGGTCAGCAGTATGGCGGCCGGGTTGATGCTGGCGATGGTGAGGTTGGGTTCCATGCAACAGATGAGCATGTTGGCCGAGTTGATCAGGGTGGCGGAGAAGTCCCGCTCTTGTTGCAGCTGTTCCGCCGCCTGATGGCGCGCCGCAAATTCGTCGTTCAGCCGTGTTCGCATCTGGTTGAGGGTGGCGACCAGGGTATCCAGCTCATCGGGTTTCTTGCGGGGCAGGGGGCGCCCCTCCAGCGTCAGCTCGATGGCCAGCCGATCCAGATTGAATTTCTGGGCATAGTTGGCGATGCGGTTGAGGTGACGGACCACCAGATAGTAAATGATGAGCAGGATACAAAACGAGACCACCAGCGTCTTGATGGTCTGGGTGACCATGATGATCACGGATTTTTCGATCAGGCGTTGGTAGATCTGATCGAGGGAGGCGGCGACGAACAGCTTGCCGACCACTTCACCCTGATAGGTGAGATTGAATTCGCGGGAGATGTCATAGCTTTCACGCTCCACCCCCTGGATCAGCAACGGCACTTCCGAGTTGCCGAGCATCTCCTTGACCATCACGAACTGCATGTTGGGCAGGTTCATGATGCCTTCTATCTGTACCTTGACCTGCTCCTCGTCCAGGTTCCACAGGCTGGCGGCGATGGGCTGCAGGAAGGAGGCTTCGATCTGGCCGATGCTGTCCTCAATGACGGCGACGTCCTTGCGGTAATCCCAGGCAAGTTGCAACACCGTAATGATCATCGCCAATACGGTACTGCACACCAGAATGTAGGAGAGCAGGCGGTATGAGAGCCCGTTACGGCCGATGGCCCTCGCGGTCTTGGAGAAAAGTCCTGACATGGCGTCCTTGCGGTCTGGAAATAATGCCATTTAGTTTAACTGCTTCATGTACTTATGTCGTGTGTCGTTAGTGGGATAAAAAAAGACCCCGAATCGGGGCCTTTTGCATTCAAGTCGGTAATCAATGACTCCCTTTCGCCTTGGGCGGAATGGATTCATCAAACACAGGCAAGGGTTTGTGCTCGGAGGCCAGGTAGGTGTAAATCACCGGCAGCACGAACAGGGTGAAGATGGTACCGATCGCCAGACCGGCCACTATCACTATGCCGATGCTGAAGCGCTGGGCTGCGCCTGCACCCGCCGCGTAGAGCAGCGGGATCAGGCCCGCGATCATGGCCGCCGTGGTCATCAGGATGGGGCGCAGCCGCACCTTGGCCGCCTGCATCACAGCTTGGGTCCGGTTCAGACCGTTCAGTAGCTGCTCTTCTTTTGCCACCTCACAGATCAGGATCCCGTGCTTGGTAATCAAGCCTACGAGCGTGATCAGACCCACCTGGGAGTAGATGTTCATAGTGGCCAACCCCCATGCCAGTGCAATCAAGGCACCACTGATGGCAAGCGGGACCGACACCATGATCACCAGCGGGTCACGTACCGATTCGAACTGGATGGCCAGCACCAGGAAGATGATGGCCAGTGCCAGCGCGAAGGTGGCATAGAGGGCATTGCCTTCGGTCACGAACTGGCGAGCCTCACCCATGAAGTCGTAGCGATAGCCTTGCGGCAGCTTCTCTTCGGCTGTGGTCTTGAACCAGTTGATCGCGTCCCCCATGGCCACACCCGGTGCCGGTACGGCGCCGATGGTGGCGGAGTTCAGCTGGTTGAAGTGGGGCAGGGCACGGGGCTCGCCCACGACTTCGATGTTGATAAGGCTACCCAGCGGGATGGATCTGCCGTCGGCCGCACGCACGTAGTAACCCTTCATGGATTCCGGGTTCATACGGTATTTGCGCTCGACCTGGGGGATCACCTCGTAGGAGCGGCCATCCAGGTCGATGCGGTTGACGTAAGCGTCCGCCATCATGGTGCCCATGGTGATGCCTATGTCCTGCATGGTGATGCCGTAGGCACCTGCCTTGTCCTTGTCGATCTTGATCCTCATGGTGGCGGAGTCGTAGTTCAGATCGAGATTCGAATAGACGAACTGGCCATTGGCCTGGGTGGCCGCCAGCATCTCGCTGGCGATCAGGAACAGGCTCTCGAAGCTGTTCGGGGTGGTGATGACGAACTGGATTGGCAAGCCGCTCGATGCACCCGGCAGTTCAGGGAACTGGAAGGTGGTGATGGCCATCCCGGGGATGTCCTTCACCAGTCCGGCGACCCGATCCAGCACCTCTTTCTGGCTCGCTTCACGCTGGCTCCAGGGCACCATAGAGGCGATACCAAATGCCTGATTGGCGTTGAATACCCCGGAGAAGACCTGGGAGTAGGCGATTTCCGGCTGCTCATCCAGGATCTTGTTCACGTCCGCCATGGTGTTTTCGATGTAGTCCAGGTTGGCGTTGGAGGGCGCAGTACCCAGCACCGCCATGACGCCCTTGTCTTCCGCCGGTGCCAGCTCACTCGGGATGAACTTGAACAGCAGCGGCAGGCTGCCGAATACGATGACGGCGAACACCAGGACCACGATGCGCTTCTGCATTACGGCGTGCAGCATAGTGCCGTAGCGTTCTGTCATCCGATCCAGCAGGTGGTGCACAGTGCGCTCGAACTTGCCCGGCTGCTCGTTGGCTTTGAGCATCTTGGCGCACATCATGGGTGACAGGGTCAGCGCTATGATGCCGGAGATGAATACCGCTCCCGCCAGGGTCAGCGCGAACTCCTTGAACAGGGAGCCGGTGATGCCTCCCATCAGGGCGATCGGCGCATACACGGCGGCCAGTGTGGCCGTCATGGCGATAACCGGCACGGCTATTTCGCGGGTCCCTATGATGGCGGCCCGGAAGGGTTCCTCGCCCTGCTTGATGTGGCGGTCAACGTTCTCCAGCACCACGATGGCGTCATCCACCACCAGACCGATCGCCAGCACCATGGCCAGCAGGGTCATCAGGTTTATCGAGAAGCCGAACAGGTCCATCATCATCACCACGCCGATGAGACTGAGCGGAATTGTGATGATGGGGATGATGACAGCCCGGAACGAACCGAGGAACAGGGTGATCACCACCAGTACGATGGCAGCCGCTTCCAGTATGGTCTTGATGACCTCGTGGATAGACTCGTTGATGGCAATGGTGGAGTCATAGAGCACGTTGACCTGCATGGTGCTCGGCATATTGCTCTTCAGGCTCGGCAGCAGTGCCAGCACATCGTGGGCAATGTTGATGGGGTTGGCCGTCGGGGCTGCGTTGACCGCCATGACCACGGCTTCGCGGCCGTTGGCACTGGCCCGGTAGATGTCGTGGCTCTTCTCCAGCGTCACCTTGGCGATGTCGGAGAGGCGGATCACATTGCCATCACGGGTGGCAACCACCAGTCGCCTGAGCTCCTCTATGTTGCTGACCTGGGTCTCGGCATTGCCGTTGAACAGCGTGAAGTAACCCGTCGCCTGACCGGTGGCCGACTGATAGTTGTTGCTGTTGAGCACCGTCATCACGTCGCTTGAGGTCAGGTTGAAGGCCGCCATTTTGGCCGGATCCAGCCATACCCGCAGGGCAAACTCGACACCGCCGTAGAGATCTACCTTGGACACGCCGCCCACGGTAAACAGCTGCGGCTTGATGACTCGCTCCAGATAGTCGGTGATCTGGCTGGAGTTCAGCTCAGGGCTGGTGAAGCCGAGGTAGAGCACCGCCGTGGTGGAGCCGGTGGAGGAGGTAACCGAGGGGTCTTCCGCCTCTTTCGGCAACTGGGAACGCACCGAGTTGACCTTGGCCAGTATGTCCGACAGCGCGGCGTTCGGATCCGTGTTCAGCTTCATGAAGGCCGTCACGGTGGAGCTGCCCAGCTGGCTGGAGGAGGTCATGAAGTCGATGTTGTCGGCTTGCGCCACCGCCTGCTCCAGCGGTTGGGTGATGAAGCCCTGGATCAGGTTGGCACTGGCACCGTAGTAGCTGGTGCTGACCGTGATCACCGTATTGGTGACCTCGGGGTATTCCCGCACCTGCATCTTGAAGATGGCCTGAAAGCCCAGCAGGGCGATCAGGAAGCTGAGCGAGATCGCCAGCACAGGCCGTTTTATGAATATGTCAGTAAATCGCATTGCAGATCTCCGCGCTTACAGCATCGGGGTTTGTGCCGGAACGGCCAGGGCATCATTTTCGACAACGCGCACCTTGGTGTCGTTGCTCAGGCGAACCTGGCCCGACAACACTATCTCGTCCCCGGCCTTGATACCGGACAGCACATGTACGTCATTGCCGCGACGTTCTCCCGCCTTGACCACGACCTGCTTGGCTCGTCTCATGCCGTCCACCTCGTGGATGACATAGACGTTTTCGCCATACAGAGTAAAGGTGATGGCCGATTGCGGTATCACAATCTGCTCTTTCACCGTGGGCATTATGATGCTGGCGCGGGCAAACATGCCGGAACGGAGCTGACCCTCGTTGTTCGGGATGTTAGCCTGTACCTGGATCAGGCCGCTCTGGTAGTTGACGGCCGGTTCGATGGCGGTGATGTAGCCGTCAAACTGGGTCTGGGGATAGGCATCCACGTTGATCTTGATGATCTGGCCCAGGGTGATGTTCGAGATGTCGGTCTGGGGCACGGTAAAGCGCAGACGCATCACTTTAGTGTCTTCCAGCCGCACTATATCGGTACCCGGTTGCAGGTACTGGCCGAGGAAGACGTTGCGCAGGCCGACCACACCGCTAAAGGGGGCGCGGACTTCACGGCGGGCGATGGTCGCCTTCAGGCTCTCTATATCGGCTTCCAGCGAGCGGTAGCTGGCTTCTGCATCATCCAGCTGATCCTTGGAGATGGAGCTCTTCTTGAAAAGGTTCTGGAAGCGCTCGTATTTGGCGCGTGCCGCCGGCAGCTTGGCCTGGGAGGCTCGCAGATTGGCCTTCTCCACACTGGAGTCCAGGCTCAGCAGCAGTTGCTCCGCCTTGACCGGCTTGCCGGATTCGAAGGTGATGGCATCGATGGTGCCCGCCAGTTCGGTGGACAGTGTCACCCCCTGGTTCGGTTCGATGAAGCCGATCGCTTCTATGGTTGGTACCCAGTCTTGCGCCTTGGTCACCATGGCGGTCACCGGGAACTCGGGTTCCGACCGGTTGGCCATGAACTCTGCAATCTTCTTCTGCTTGAACATATTGAAGCCGATGACGCTGCCAAACAGGGCAAGCGCTATCAGCAACATGATGGCCATCCACTTTTTCATGAACAGGCTCCTGAGGTCGAAAAATGGGGGTTTAAAATGGCATTCCAGCTAGCCATGATGACGGCTTCCAGCTGTTCTTGCGTTAGTTCAAAGTGATGAACCTGGCGTTGCAACGCCAGACTTCCCACGCAATCCAGGCTCAGCACCTGCAATGCCCGGACGGGTAGATCGATAAACAGACCTTGTTCACGTCCCCGTTCGAAGAAGCGATCCAGAGGTGCCCAGGCGGCTATGATGACCGGGTCTTTCTCCAGTTCGGCTCCCAGTGGAGAGCTCCCATACTGCAGCTTGCATTTGAGCGCGTTGGGATCGTCGGCAAAAATGGCGTGGATGTTGAGCCACAATCGCCGAAATTGCTGAAACGACATCTCCTCTATCTGCACCCCTTCCATGACCAGTGGATGACACTGGAGTATGGTGTGCTGATAGAGCTGGCGGATCAGATCATCTTTGTCGCTGAAGTAGCGATAGATGGTACCCGCAGCGACCTTGGCTTTCTTGGCCACCATGGCAATGGATAGCCCGTGGAAACCCTGCTCGCCAAGTATTTCATGCGCCGCATTGAAAATGCGTTCTTTCTTGTCCATGACTCAATTATCGCAACGGCTGAATGAACGTTCATTCATTTTAGGGTTGCCTTGAGGCAAGTCAAGTGCTGCTGCGCGCTTGCCCACTCTTGTGGGGGGATAAAGTAACAGTCGAGGACTGGATCCAGCCTGAATGAAGGAAAAATGGCATAAAACAGTCATAAGCGATGGAAAAACAAGCGGTTGATTCAAGGCAGGCAAAAAAGTGTAGACAAGTATGCTCCCATCATCAATAATGCGCCCCGTTCGACAGCGTAGCGCCCGTAGCTCAGCTGGATAGAGCGCTGCCCTCCGGAGGCAGAGGTCACAGGTTCGAATCCTGTCGGGCGCACCATAAAACGTGCGCCAGTTAAACGGGCGTTGTTGTGGAACGAAAACAGCTGTGGTGGCTGTAGCTCAGTTGGTAGAGTCCCGGATTGTGATTCCGGTTGTCGTGGGTTCGAGCCCCATCAGCCACCCCATTTTACAGCTTGTCAGGTATGCGAAGGTGGCGGAATTGGTAGACGCGCTAGCTTCAGGTGTTAGTGCCCCCCGGGTGTGAGGGTTCGAGTCCCTCTCTTCGCACCATACTTGCTGTATGACGAGGATGATCAAAGGTGATTGTCTTTGTGCTTTAGAGTACTTAAGTAAAGAAAATTGTCTCGGTGATTAGCGCAGCCCGGTAGCGCATCTGGTTTGGGACCAGAGGGTCAAAGGTTCGAATCCTTTATCACCGACCATATTCAGAAAAACCTCGCTTAGGCGGGGTTTTTCGCTTTCTGGCGTTTGCCACCTCTCCTTTCGTTACTTCTTGTCACGTCTGTTTACACTTCTGTTGGCACTTTCTCGCCGCGGCTTCGGG
Source organism: Aeromonas sp. 1HA1 (assembly GCF_029237385.1). Lineage (NCBI taxonomy): Bacteria > Pseudomonadati > Pseudomonadota > Gammaproteobacteria > Aeromonadales > Aeromonadaceae > Aeromonas > Aeromonas sp. 1HA1. Next base: position 37,616 of record NZ_JAACGC010000010.1, on the reverse strand, counting down.
TATGCTGGGCCACAGACCCACAGCAAGTGGGCATCATTGAACACATTTCAGGCCAACATGTCATATGCACCCTAATCTCGTTCGCGTCAGCACGCTGGCGCTTGTTGTCGTGACCCTCTGCGGTTGTTCGTTCAAACCCAAGCAGGATGAGATCCTGATGGGCGCCGTGCCCAGACAGGCTGCCAATGCCCCCTCCACCCTGGTGACCAGCGGTGGTTTCTGCGTGGCATTAAATACCCGGGATCAACTGATCACCCAGTCTTGCGACCAGACTGCCCGCCAGCAGTTCAGCTGGGATGCCGGCGCCTTGCAGCTCCAGCAGCGTTGTCTGGTGGCCAAAGAGGGGAATGATCTCGTCATGACGGAGTGTCAGGACGAGAGTCGTCAATGGCAGTGGCAGGCGGATCGCCTGTTCAACAGCAAGGTCGAGCTATGTCTGGACGTCGCCGGGCGCCGTCACAAGCCCGGCATACCGCTGCGGCTGGCGGAGTGTTACGGCGGCGCCAACCAGAGCTTCGAATGGAAGAGTGAAACAAGTGTTCTGGATCAGCTGAACCTCAAAAGCCTCATCTGGTGAGGCTTTTGAGGTAGAAGAGTGGCTCCCCTCAGTGTGAATGAGCGGCAGTGATGGGGTGTTCTGGCCGGTGTATCGTAACGGGCAATGGCACCAGGCGACAGACATCCTCATGGCCAGACCCCTCGAGCGAGTCGAGGCGACTGATCAGCAGGGAGTGGATCCCCTTCAGCTGATCGGCCCGGTGCAATGTGTCTATCAGCTGGCTGTGATGGTGCTGGGGGTCGCTATCCAGATAGTGGATCGGCCTGACGCCGCGCAAAATCGCCATTTGATTGAGCAGCTGGCCGTTGTCTGACAGTGCCCAGATAGGGTTGTTGAGACCGCCCCGGGAGATGGCGATGACCGCATCTCCCCGGCGGGTCAGTACGGCGATACCACAGGCGCTGTCCTGGCTGAAGGCGGAGGTCATGGCGGCCAGTGCCATACAGTGGCCGGACTGATCTGTCTGGCTGGTGCCCCTGCGCCAGCGTGGTGGTATGGGCTCCATCTCCTGTTCGGCTCCCAGTGCGATGCGGGCCATGGCCTCGACCGCTGCTACCGGATAGAGCCCAGCCGCCGACTCGGCCGACAACATCACCGCATCCGTCCCATCCATGACCGCGTTGGCCACATCCAGTACTTCGGCCCGGGTGGGCATGGGGCTGCCGATCATCGACTCCAGCATCTGGGTCGCTGTGATGACGGGGCGACCGAGCGCGCGGCAGCGCTTGATCAGCTTCTTTTGTACGCCGGGCAGTCTGGCATCCCCGATCTCCACCCCCAGATCGCCACGGGCCACCATGATGATGTCGGCGGCGTGGATGATCTCGTCCATGGCCTCGACCGAGGCGACCACCTCTGCCCGCTCGACCTTGGCGACGATGGCTGCCTTGCTGCCGGTGGCACGAATGAGTGCCCTGGCCTCGTCGAGATCGGCGGCACAGCGGGGGAACGAGATGGCCACGAAGTCGGCGTCGAGTTGACGGGCAGTCAGGATATCTTCCCTGTCCTTGGCGGTCAGCGCCGGGGCGCTGAGGCCGCCGCCCAGCACATTGATGCCTTTGCGATTCGACAATATGCCGCCTACCAGCACGCGGGTCGTGATGTGCATCCCCTCGATCTGTTCCACCCTGAGCTGGATACGGCCATCGTCCAACAGCAGGATATTACCCGGGTACACCTCGTTCACCAGTGCCGGGTAGTCGATCCCGACCCGATATTGGTCGCCCTGCCTGTCATTGAGCTCGGCATCGAGCACGAAGGATTCTCCCGCCTGCAGCTGGATGCTGCCCGCGGTGAAGCTGGCTATGCGGATCTTGGGGCCCTGCAGATCCACGAGAATGCCGATGTGGGTATTGAGGCGCGCCGCCGTGGTACGGATCAGTGCTGCCAGTGCCAGGTGCTGCGCCGGACTGCCGTGGGAAAAGTTCAGCCTAAAGACGTTGGCTCCCGCCAGGATCAGCTGCTCCACCATGGTGGCGGAGGAGCTTGACGGGCCCAGGGTGGCGATGATTTTGGTCTTGCGCATGGGGTTCTCCTGTTGTGACAACAAAGTAAAAGGGTGGTCACCAGACCACCCTTTTCTTGGGCATGTATCAGTAGTTGACAACTTTCTTGGCGTTCCACACTGTCAGCGCTAGCAGCATGGAGACCACCGAGGCTCCCAGCCAGAAGTACTGGGCACTGCTGAAGTCATAGTGGGTTACGCCATCGATCACGCTGGTCTTGATCAGCGCGGAGGAGACCAGCTCTTGGCCGGAGGCGGCGATGTAGGAACAGAGGCCGATGAATCCCTTCACGGCGCCCACGGCCGTTTTGGGCATCAGGTCACAGGCGGTCAGGCCGGCCAGGAACACCACCAGACCACCGATAGCAAAACCGATCAGGGCGAGGGCTACCGCGTCCATCATGCGGCTCTGCGGGCCCCAGAACATCAGGCACATGCCGGCTATGTTGGCCAGACCGTACAGCAGAGTCGGGATGTGGCGGTTGGCGTTGAAGATCTTGTCAGAGATAACCCCGGCCAGGATGGCACCGAGGAAGCCGGCGATGGGGTAGGCCGACATGGCGAAACCGGCATCGATCAGGCTGTAACCTTTCTGTTCTTGCAGGTAGAGCACGGCCCAGGAGCTCATGGCGTAGCGGGACATGTACATGCAGGCGCAGGCTGCGGCGATGAGCCAGACGGTGGGCTGCTTAAGGATGAACAGCTGGGCGCGGCGGATCTCGGCCGGCTCCACTTTCTTGGCGATTTCGGCCTGCTCACCAAAGGCGACAGCTGGCTCCGGCAGGGCATAAGTCTGTGGGCGATCCTTCAGTACCAGGAACATGCACAGAGCCGCAATCAGAGAGGCAATACCTGCCCCGATAAAACCTGCTTGCCAACCGAAGTAGCTGACGACGGTGGCGGTCAGGATCCAGGAGATACCTTCCCCTATGTTGCGTGATCCACCCCATATCGAATAGACGGAACCCCGTTGCTTGGGTGAGAACCACTGGAAGATGGAGACGCAGGAAGGCGCCGAGCCAACGGATTGGAACCAGCCATTCAGACCCCACATCAGTACCAGAAAGAAGGTCGCGGTGTTCATACCCATCAGGATGGTACAGATGGATGACAGTCCCAGGGAGACCGACATGAAGCGGCCTATGTTGGCGTAATCGGAGAGGAAGCCATTGGAGAACTTGCCGACGGCGTAGGTGAACAGGAAGGCGGAGCCTATGACCCCCAGTTCCTCCAGCGTCACTATGCCGGCATCCAGCAGGGGTTTCTTGACAACGTTAAGACTCATTCTGACCACGTAAAACATGGCATAACCCAGCACCAGTCCCAGGAAAACCTGCCACTGGTACTTGCGGTAAATGGAGCGGATTTTATCGGGCGAGGCATCCATGACCGGCAAGTCTGCTCGCGTCTTGAAAAAGTTGAACATGTCGTTCTCCGTTTATATGTGGCAGCATGGTTTCAGAGGAAGTTCTGATAGCGGTTGCCATCATATGAAGGGAGAATTTCAGGCGGCAAAATGTCAGATATGGGTCAACTCTGACTCAACCATAAGGGGGTCATGAGTCAAAAGTGACATATTCAGACTGTCCTATCGATATTCAATGAATAACAATAGTGATCCCGACAGGGCGATATGAGTCAGAACTGGCTCACCCCCCCATTTAATAAAATATTATCATGTGCCGAATATTAGATGTGCAGCACATAATCTGACATTGATAGCGAGCCGATAGACACCCTATGCCACTATTTTGCCGACTGCTTCCCCTCTGCTTGGTCGTGGTGATGTTGCCATTCAGATCCATTCAGGCCGCGTCATTGACCGTGCTTACCTCCTTCTCGGAGACGCCGGTCAGGGCGGTGATCGACGGTTTTTCCGAACAATATCCGGAAATCCGGGTCGAGGTTATTTATCGGCGTACCACTCCATCCTTGCGATTATTAACGGAGGCGGATGCGCCTCCCGTTGATATTATCATGTCATCGTCGCCGACTTTTTTTAACACGCTGGATAAGGCGGGTTTGCTGGCCCCCTTGTCGAACGCCACTATTCCCCCAGACTGGCTGAATCCGCATACCCTGGGATTAAGTAATAAAGTGGCGGTCGTCGGATATTCCAGCAGCGGTATCATGTATAACCGCCGCTATTTGACCAAATATCAGTTGCCCCTGCCCACCACCTGGCAGCAGCTGGCGTCACCGGTTTTCATGGGGCACGTCATGATGAGCTCCCCCTCCCAATCCGGTACGACCCACATGATGGTGGAGAGCGTCCTGCAGCAGTATGGCTGGGAGCAGGGTTGGGCCCTGTTGATGCGACTCGGCAGCAACCTGTCGGCCATCACTGCGCGCAGTTTCGGGGTGAGCGATGGCATCACGCGCGGGCTGGCCGGCGCCGGACTGGTGATCGACAGCTATGCCTTCAACAGCCAGGTCCGCTTCGATCACGTCGGTTTCAACATCATGCCGGACTCCGTGATCCTGCCGACCTATCTGGGGGTGACCCGCAGCAGTGCCAATCCGGTCAACGGGGCCCTGTTCATCCAATATCTGTTGTCAGCCAGGGGGCAGGCCATCATAGGGACTCCCGGCATGGCCAAGGCCACACTGAGTCAGCCGGCGCTGGCCAGGCAGACCCGTTATGTTACCGACAAGGCGCTGTTGTATCGGCGAGCTGGCCTGCTCAAGGCGCTGTTCGAACAGACCATTATCCAGCAGATGCCCAGGCTAAAAATGACCTGGCAGGGGATTAACGGAGCGGATACCCAGCAGGAACCCTGGCGGATCAAACTGCTGGAGCAGGCGCGCCGCAAGGCCAGCATGCCCCCCCTGAACGAACAGCAGGCGCAGGACCCGGCGCTGCTCGCGTTGTTCGATGGCATGTACGATCGAGAGCAGGGAAATCCGCAGGCAGAGCGGGTGATGCACCAGTGGCGTCAGGTGATGGAGGGGCGACTGAACGAGGCACAACGGCTGGTAGAGCAGGCGGTCAAGCCATGAGCCGGCTGGGGCGCAGCTTGCGCATGCCGAGCAGTCTGGGGCGTCGGCTCATCCTCGCCTTTGTGGCCATCACGACCCTGACCGGGATCATGGGGATGGCCGCTTACATGGTATGGGAGCGGCTGGGACAGCAGGTCAACCTGATTGTCGAGGAGAGCCTGCCCGCCATCGGTAGCGCCTATCAGCTGGAACGCGCCAGTTCCCGCTTGTTGTTGCTGCTGGCCCAGTTGCGAGACACCCGGGATCCGGTGCAGTACCAGCGGCTCTCCAGGTCGGTTTCCTCCACCCTGCGGGACATCCAGAATGCCTATCTGCTGGGCACGCCGGGAGATCAGGAGACGCCGTCGCAGCGGCATGCGTTCGATGAATTGAGCGCGCTGGTGGCGGAGCATGCCGCCTATCTAGAGCAGCAGATCGATCACTTCGAAACCCTGCAGCAGCTGCAAAAGCGCAGCAACTGGCGGCATCAGGATCTGGTGGACGACGTCGTCCCCCTGCTGCAGGAAGTGGAGTGGCATCTGACCAGCATGGTGGCCAGCTCGGATGACATGGGCGAGTTTGGCAGTGTCATCAAGGAGTTTTCCGCCCTGCAGGATCTGACGTTCAAGGAAAACGAGTTGCAGGCGCTGGTCAACGAGGTCATTACCCAGCGGTATGAACAGGATCTGGAAAGCGCGTTTCTGTTCATCGGTTACAAGATTGACGAAATAGATGAGCTGACTTCCCGCCTGGCAGAGTACCCCTCGACCGTCAGCTATCGCCAGATCCTGCAGGATATAGTGACCCTGGTGAAGCCGGATGGTCAGCTGAACCAGCTGCTGCAGGCGGATGCCTTGACTCACCAGCGGCTGGCGGCTCTGCGGCCCCAGCTGGATGATGCCGTATCGCGCTATCACCAGCGGGTGAGCCTGACGGTGAGCGAGGCAAACCGTTCTCTCAGTAAGCTGGGGCACAACAGCAGCCAGATGGTGGCGACCGGCAAACTGGTGATTCTGGTGGTACTTGCGCTCGCCATCTTGCTCAGCATCTTTGTGTTGGTGGTGCTGATCGGTCGTCGCCTGATCGGGCGGCTCGATGTGCTGGGGCAGGATCTGGCACGGGTTGCGGCGGGCAAGATGGATCTGCCGGTCAGAACCAGCGGGCGGGACGAGATCGGCCAGCTGGGGGAGAGCCTGCGCCATTTCTGTCAACAGTTGCAGCAGATGGAACGGGCCAACGCCCTGAACCTCATCAACAATACCCAGGCCTGTCTCATCACTTGTCATCCCGATGGCACCATTGAGTCGGTCAACCCGAGTGCGCTGACCCTGTTCCAGCAGACGACCATCAAACCGGATCAGCCGCTGTGGCAGGCTGTTCCCGAAGAAGCCAGGACTGTGCTGGCCAGCCAGTTCCTGCCGGGACAGCCGCTGTATCAGCTCGGTCATAGCGAGTGCACGGTTGCCAGCGAGCGGGAGGGCAAGCCTCGTTTCCTGCACTTCAATCTGCGTCGCTTCGAACAGGGGCGGGGACACAGATTTATCATCACCATCACGGATGTGACCCGCCAGGAGCTGACCGCCAGGGAGTTGGCGCAACTGGTGGAGGATCGTACCCGAGAGCTGACCGAGAACAACCATCTGCTGGCAGCAGAGGTGGTGCAGCGGCAGCATGCCCAGCGCAACCTGCTGCAGACCCAGGATGAGTTGATCCAGGCCGCCAAGATGGCGGTGGTGGGGCAGGCGATGACCAGTCTGGCCCATGAACTCAACCAACCCCTGTCGGCGATGATGACCTATCTCTACACCAGTCGGGCTGCGCTCGATGCCGGGCAGTTCGAGACGCTGGGCGAAGACCTTGGCAAAATAGAGAAACTTAGCCAGCGTATGAGTCGCATTATTACGGCGCTGCGCAATTTTGCGCGCAAGTCGCCGACCGAAGAGACCCGCATCCGGCTCGATCTGGGTGAGGTGGCCGAACAGGCTCTGTTGCTGCTAGAGACGAGGGCCAGACGGGATGGTTGCATCCTGAGGAACGAGCTGCCCACCGGGCTCTGGATCGAGGCCGATCCCGTGTTGGTGGAGCAGGTGCTGGTCAATCTGTTGGTGAACGGGATGGATGCCATCGCCGGGTTGGCAACCCGCGAGATCCGCCTGTTGCTGCTGGAGCAGGGTGGCAGTCAGCTCAAGATTGCCATCGCCGACAGCGGTGCCGGCTTCGGTGAGGCCATCTTGCCCAGATTGTTTACTCCCTTCACCACGTCCAAGGAGGTGGGATTGGGACTGGGGCTGACCATCTGTCGCTCCCTGCTGGCCCGTTGTGACGCCGGGATCTTGCTAGGCTCGGCCCTGACGGGTGGCGCCATGGTGATCCTGGAGTTCAGCGGGATCCGTGTACTCTGCCCATCCGGGAACCCAGTCTCTGATGAGCACATGAACGAGGAGAGGTCTGTCGATGTTGTTACCCCGTAGCCGCCCGGCCAACGTCTTGTTGGTGGATGACGATGAGGACGTGCTGGAGTCTTATTGCCACCTGTTGCGGCTCTCCGGTTATCACCCCAGAGCCACCGCCTCGGCCCACGAGGCATTGACCCTGCTCACTGCCCAATGGCCTGGCGTGGTGGTATCCGATATCTACATGCCCGCCATGAACGGTATGGATCTGCTGACCCGGGTACAGGAGATAGACACCGAGATCCCGGTCATCATGATCACGGGTCACGGCGATATTCCCCTGGCGGTGCGAGCGGTGAAGCAGGGTGCATTCGATTTTCTGGAGAAACCGCTCAACCCTCATGCCTTGCTGGCCCTGTTGGAGCGAGCCTGCCATCAGCGCAGCGCCACTCTGGCGCGCCGCAGCGAGATCCAGGCGGCAGTCGATGACGAGCTGATTGGTACCAGCCCGCAGATAGTGGCCATTCGCAACCAGATCAGCCAGTTGGCACAGACCGACAAGGATCTGATGCTGGAGGGGCCTGCCGGCTCTGGCCGGCACACGCTGGCCCTGTTGCTGCACAGGATCAGCGCGCGCAAGGCACAGCCATGCCATCTACATGATTGCGTGTCGGCAGGCTCGCTGGCCGAGATACAGGCCAGTCTGGCTCTCGTGGAGCAGGGTACCCTGGTGTTGCAGTCTCCCGCCAGACTCACGGCCGAGTGCCAGCGCTGGCTGGGTAATCATCTGCTGGATCAGGAGCGCAAGGGGAACAAGTCCCTGCGTACCATAGCGCTGTTTGACGAGTCGCCGGAGGGGCTGGTGGAACGACACCAGTTGATGCCGGAGCTTTACTACTTCCTCTCTCAGGTGAGGCTCAAGTTGCCTCGGCTGGTCGAACGCAGTTGCGACATCATCCCCCTGTTTCGGGCCTTTCTGCGTCAGGGCTGCAAACGGATTGGCCAGCCCGTGCCAGCGGTGGACCGCGCCTATCTGGAGACGCTCAAGCGGCATCAGTGGCCCGGCAATTTGCGCGAGCTCCGGAACGTGGCCGAGCTCTATGCGGTGGGTATCGTCAAGCTGGCGGGCGTTGAGCGGGCGATGCCGCTGGCCAGCGCCAAGGAGCCGCTGGACGATCTGGTGGAAGAGTTTGAACGGCGGGTGATCGAAGATACCCTGTTCCTGTTCTCCGGTCGGGTGACCGAGGCCGCCCACTACCTCGGGATCCCGCGCAAGAAGCTCTATCTGCGAATGAAGAAACACAATCTCGACAAGGAGCAGTTCAAGCCCGCCAGCTGAACGGTCAGCGTTTGAATCGCGGCACAGTGGTGGCCAGTTACTGGCCCTGGGCCCCAGCGGGCCACCGGTCTGGCGAATGATCTCCAGGTTCTCCAGCATGGCGCTGTCATAGCCCGCGACGACGCTCAGATGGTGGTTGAGCTCGGTGCTGACGTTGCTCGGTGCAACGGGTGTGACGTTTTGGCGAGATTCATATGAGGGTTTCAAAGTCGGGCTGGAACCGTCAAAATTTGAGTTATTACCGGTACATTATCGAGTGCGGCCGATACAGATAAGAGCGAAACTTGTTCAGGGCGTGAACAGCGGATTCTATTGTGTCGGCGAAGGGGTACATCATGAGATGTCCAAGGTGTCTGAAAGAAGGGGTTGAGAAGGCATTGGATGAGCGGGTGGGGCGGGCCTGCGCCATGGGATGTGGTGCTGCTGGTGGTTATGCCTGTGCAGCTACTTTCGCCAAGGTTGGTGCTGGCATGGGGGTAACCCTGGGAGGGATAGGCGTGCCCATTGGCGCCATTGCCGGTGCTCTGGGGGGGGCCCTGTTGGGGGGCGCAACTGGAGGAGGGCTGGGGTTATGGCTCGGCCGCACCATTGATCGCCAGATTTCACGGCAATATCGGTGCAGGGCGTGCGACCACTGCTTCCAACGTTAGGAGCGAAAGGTCGGAACGTCATGGATACCACCCACAGGCGGTATCCATGACGGCAGGGATCAGGCTTCGCCTGTGGTACTGATGTCGAACAGTTGCTCCAGATAGACGGCGACGCCATCTTCATCCGAGCTCAGGGTCTGTTCGTGGTCTGCCAGGGCCAGTTTGAGGCGATCGTGGGCGTTGCCCATCACCACGCCACGGCCCACCATGCTCAGCATCTCGAAGTCATTCATGCCATCCCCGAAGGCGATGGCCTGGGACATCTCCAGCCCGTTCTGTTCAAGCACGGCGCGCAAGGCATTACCCTTGTGCACCCCGGCGTGCATCACCTCGAGACAGTCCGGCAGGGAGAAGGTGACGTTGAGTCGATCACCATAATGCTGATTGAGCTGGTCCTCGATCTGCAGCAGCTTCTCGTGGTCGCCGATGTAAAACACCTTGTTGACCTTGTCCATCGGGTGTGTGGCGAGGTCGGTCAGGCGGTAGGTGAAACCGGATTCGTCATGGAATTGCAAAAACCAGGGCTCCTCCTCTTCCACTAGCCACTCGTCGTCATAGTAGACGTTGAGGTGAATAGAGGGGTCGCGCTCCAGCGCGATCAACTCGGCGGCCACGGTAGCTGGCAGCGCCTGATTGAAGATGAGCTGATCCTGCTTGTCGTGCACCACGGCCCCGTTGGAGGTGATGAGGTAGATGTCCAGACCGAGCGTGTCGCGAATGCTGCGCACGTCCACATGGTGTCGGCCTGTGGCCACCACGAACTTGATCCCCTGTTCCACCAGACGGTGCAGGGTTTCACGGGTGCGGGGGGAGATCTGGTGCTGCTTGTTTAGCAGGGTGCCATCGAGATCGGATACAACTACCTTGAACATCATTACCTCGGCATCAATTGAACGCAGGGGCAGTGTACCCCAGCGTTTTGCGTCACCCCATTTATTTAGGGATCCAAAAAATAACCCGTGTCAGAAGCGATCGAAGAAGGCCAGGGTGGCGTTCAGCGCCGCCTGACGCAGGGGATCGGCCTCCATGAACAGCTCGTGCCAGGCGCCCTCTATCCGCAGCGGCTTGCCCCCTTCACACCGAGCCCGGGTGCAGAAAGCATCCTGCGCGGCATTGTCCACCACACTGTCTTCCCCCGCCTGCAGCAGCAGCAGTGGCGTTTTGATGTGATCGGCTGCGGCGATGGCGCTGTCGCCGGCGGCTATCCCCTCGCGGATCCAGTGGGCCGTCACCCCACCCAGCTTGATCTGCGGGTGTTGCTCGTAGAGCTCGCGAAATGCCTGATAGCGTGGCTTGCTGTGGCTCAGGCTATTCCCGGCAAATTCGCGGGGCTGGTAGCTGCCCTGACCCGGGCCATAGGGCGGTTCGCCCAGCCAGTTGCCGACCTTGTCTATGCTGGCTGCCAGCCCTTGGGCCAGCCACTTGGGCAGGCCGCTGAGGTTGATGCCCATCATGGGGGAGGAGAGTACGGCGGCCTTGATGTCATCCGGCCAGCGTTCCAGATAGATCGCCGAGATGGCGCCACCCATGGAGTGGGCCAGCAGGAACAGCTTGGCGGGCTGGTCTGCCATTATGACCTGGTCGTGAAATTGCTTCAGATCCAGTACATAGTCGTCGAACTGGTCGACATGTCCTTTCTCCGGGTTGTCCAGCAGGCGATCGGACATGCCCTGACCACGGTGATCGATGAGATAGAGGCTGTAGCCCTGACGCCACAGATCCCAGGCCAGCTCCTGATACTTGAGATAGCTCTCGGTCCGGCCATTGACGATCAGGATGGCGCGATCGACCTTGGCCTGGCGCAGGGTGGCATAGCGGATGGTGACGTCATCCTTGCCCTTGAATTCCCCTTCGACGGCGTGCTCGCGCCAGAAGTCGGGCAGGGTTTGCTGATAGAGGGTGGGCACATCGGCTTCGGGAGTCAGTTGATAGGGGGCGGTCACGGCAAGGGCTCCGGCAGAAAACAGGGTCAGGGTCAACAGGGCAGAAGATAACCGGTTCATGATGCGCACTCCTGTTGCCAATGCTGGTAGAGGGCTGGGATATCGCCCGAGCAGAGCAAGGACATGGCTGCTTGCAGGCGGGGCAAGGGCCAGTCCCACCACTGCATGGCTTGCAGCATGGAGACTTGCTCATCGTTGAAGCGGCGACGGATCGGTCTGGCCGGATTGCCACCCACTATGGTGTAGGGGGCAACGTCTTTGGTGACCACGGCTCGAGTGGCGATGACGGCGCCATCACCTATGGTGATGCCGGGCATGATCATGGCTTCCGAGCCTATCCAGACGTCGTTGCCAACCCGGGTATCTCCCTTGCGCCGGAAGCCGTCGTGTACGTCATCGCCGAAACGGGTGGCGTCGAAGGGAAAGGTGGAGGCCCAGTCCAGCCGGTGGCCCTGATTGCCTGCCAGCATGAAGGTAGCGCCCGAGGCGATGGAGCAGAACTTGCCTATGATGAGACGGTCTACTACCTCACCCCACTGGCCGCTCTCCCAGCTGGTCCGGGTTGAGCCATCACCCAGCAAATAGCGTACGCAGTGGTCTTCGAACGGCTTGCCGTGGTAGTAGCCGGAGTAGTAGCTGTAGTCGCCAGCCTCAATATTGGGGTTGGTCAGGTGATCCCGTATGACTTGGGATTCCAGCCAGCTGCCAAACGGATTTTCCATCACTCCTCCTGCCACTCGGATTCCTCTTGCTGTGCGGCCCAACCCTTGCGTGTCAGTTGCATCTGTTGCCACCAAGCCTCGTCTGCCAGGATTTCGCCGGCCGGACCAAGCTGGGGATAGGGCATCTCTTTTTCTTTACAGAGCTGGGCATAGATGGGGTAGCCCCCCTCGAACAATATGCTGTTCTGCTCCTCAAGGTCGAGCGGGCAGCCGCGCTGATAGCAGCCGGCCAACTCGCGCTGGCGCTGTGCTTCATACAGGATGGCGGCGGCGGCCACGGAGACGTTGAGAGACTGCACCATGCCTACCATGGGGATGACGATATGGTGATCGGCCAGCGCCAGCGCCGCTTCCCCTATGCCGTGCTTCTCCTGGCCCACCAGGATGGCGGTGGGACGGGTGTAGTCTATGGTGCGAAAGTCCACCGAGCTCTCTGAGAGATGGGTTGCCAGGATCTGCATGCCGGTGGCTTTCAGCTCGGCCACGGCAGTGCCTATATCCGGGTGCAGTTTCACATCTACCCAGTTTTGGCTGCCGCGTGCCGTGCCCTTGCGTTTGTGGATCCAGCTCTTGGGCCAGACGGCATGCACCTTGTGGATGCCGATGGCATCGGCGGTGCGCACGATGGCAGCCAGATTGTGAGGCTTGTGGACCTCTTCCATGCAGACGGTCAAGTCGAGCTGGCGCTGAGCCAGCATGTCGGAAATCCGTTTAAAGCGTTCAGGAGTCATATCAGTTTCTATTGGGTGAGTCGGGTGTGCCAGGAGTACGCAGCAAGCGGGTCGGGCTGACGCTGGGTCAGAATGGTGCGGTTTGGCTTGAGGCGTTCGGTGATCATGGCGTGTCTCTATAACGCAGCAGGCGGCTTGCGCCGCCTGTATTCAGTTCTTCTGTCGGTTCACCTTGAGCACGTTGGGCATCACACGGATCTTTCGCATGATGTTGGCCAGGTGGATACGGCTCTTGGTGGTGATGAGCAGGGTGACCAGATAGACACGGCCATCCTTCTCTTCGGTGCTGATGGCGTGAATGTTGGCGCCGGTGGCGGCAATCACGTTGGCCAGCTCGGCCAGCGCTCCCTGATGGTTGACTATCTCTATGCTGATACCGGTGCGGAATTCCTGCTCCTGATCCTTGTCCACCTCCCACTGTACCGGCAGGTATTTGTCCGGTTCGCGGCTGTAGCCCTTGATGTTGCGGCAGGCTTCCTGGTGGATCACCAACCCCTTGCCCGGGCTGATGTGGGCAATGATGGCATCCCCCGGGATCGGGCGGCAGCAGTTGGCGAAGGTGACCAGCATGCCGTCGGCACCCTTGATAGGCATCTTCTTGCTGCTGGACTTGGGCTGCTCTTCCGGCGGCAGTTCATCCCCCAGCATGCGACGCGCTACCATGACGCTCATGGCATTGCCCAGACCCACGTCGGCCAGCAAGCCCTGCAGATTCTCATGCTTGGTGTCGGTCAGCACCTGCTTGATGCGCGGCTCCGGAATATCTTCGATGTTCTTGACGCCGAGCGCATGGTTGAGCAGGCGGCGACCCAGCACCACCGACTCTTCGGTACGCAGGTTCTTGAGGAACTGGCGGATCTTGGAACGGGCCTTGGTAGTCACTACGAAATTGAGCCAGGCCGCGTTGGGGCGAGCCCCTGGCGCCGTGATGATCTCCACCGTCTGACCCGAATGCAGCGGGCTGCTCAGCGGATAGGGGTGGCGATCGACCCGCGAGCCAACGCAGGCATGACCGATGTCGGTGTGCACCGTGTAGGCGAAGTCCACCGGCGTGGCGCCCGTGGGCAGCTCCATGATGCGGCCTTCCGGGGTGAAGACGTAGATCTCGTCCGGGAAGAGGTCGGTCTTGACCCCTTCGATGAATTCAAACGAGCTGCCGGCGCTCTGTTGCAGCTCCAGCAGGCTCTGCATCCAGCGCTGGGCGCGGATCTGGGCTGTGGTGCCCGAGCTGTCGCCATCCTGCTTGTAGGCCCAGTGGGCGGCAACCCCCTTGTCGGCCATCTGATCCATGAACTCGGTGCGGACCTGTACCTCGACCGGCACCCCGTGCGGTCCCACCAGTGAGGTGTGCAGTGACTGGTAGCCGTTGGTCTTGGGAATGGCGATGTAATCCTTGAAGCGACCGGGGCGTGGCTTGTAGAGGCTGTGCATCTGCCCCAGCACCCGGTAACAGGTATCTATGTCCTTCACCCTGACGCGAAAGGCGTAGATATCCATTACCTCATGAAATTGCAGCTCTTTTTTCTCCATCTTGTTGTAGATGGAGAACAGGTTCTTCTCGCGGCCGCTGACCTGGGAGTCGATACCGGCATCTCGCAGGCGGCCCTCGATCTCGCTCTGGATGGAGTCGATGATTTCGCGGCGGTTGCCACGGGCACGGCGCACCGACTCTCGTAACACGCGGGAGCGCATGGGATAGAGCGCTTCGAAGCCCAGCTCTTCCAGCTCGTTCTTCATGGTATGAATACCGAGGCGGTTGGCGATGGGGGCGAAGATTTCGAGGGTTTCACGGGCGATGCGGCGGCGTTTGTCGGGCCGCAGTGAACCCAGGGTGCGCATATTGTGCGTGCGGTCGGCCAGCTTGATCAGGATGACCCGGATATCCTGGGTCATGGCCATCACCATCTTGCGGAAGTTTTCGGCCTGAGCCTCTTTGCGATCGCGAAATTTCAGCTTGTCGAGCTTGGAAACGCCCGCTACCAGCTCGGCGACGGCATCGCCAAACAGTTCGGCCAGGTCGGCCTTGGTCACGGGGGTATCTTCGATGACGTCGTGCAGCACGGCAGCCATCAGCGTTTCGTGATCGAGTCGCATGTCGCCGAGAATGCGGGCAACGGCAACGGGGTGGGTGATATAGGGTTCGCCACTGGAGCGCATTTGTCCCTGGTGGGCATCACGGGCCACCACATAGGCTTGCTTGAGCTTCTCAACCTGCTCTGGTGGCAGGTAGGAACTGGCTATTTCTTTAAGATTTTCAAATAAATACAAGACAGTCCCCGCAGCGGTTAAACGGCAATCCGTGGAATAGAGGGTATAGTCCCGAGTTTGCGAGCGGTTGTAAATGGGAAGAACAGTCGGCACCCGGGCGGGCGCCGACTATGAGAAATAACTGACTTAACCGCGGCCTTCGGCGATGGCAGCAACGGCAGCCAACTCGGCGGCTTCCTGCTCTTGCTGCTCGTAGCGGTCCTGGGTGTCCATCACCTGATTGTTCACCAGACCCAGTTCGATCTCGCGCAGGGCGATCACGGTCGGCTTGTCGTTCTCTTCGTCAACCAGGGGATCTTTGCCTTGAACCGCGATTTGGCGGGCGCGGCGGGCGGCGACCAGCACCAGGTCAAAACGGTTACCTACCTGTTTTACAGCATCTTCTACAGTAACGCGTGCCATGCAGGACTCCAGTGTTTGGGCTTTCTGTGTTTAGAAAAGCGGTGTTTAAAAATGACGCAAAAGTTTACTTGTTTTTGGCCTATTCTGCCAGTAGCTGTTGCAGCAAGTTTTGTTGGGCCTGCTGTTGCTGATGCATTTCCAGCCGTTGGCACTCAATAATGGCCCTGAGCTGGAACAGTGCCAGCTCAAAGTCTTCGTTGATAATGACATAGTCATACTCGTCGTAGTGCACCATTTCGGCAATGGCTTTCGCCATCCGGCCGGCGATCACGTCGCTGCTGTCCTGACCACGACCGATCAGGCGCTGTTCCAGTTCGGCACGGCTGGGAGGCAGGATGAAGATGGACTTGGTCGGCATCTGCTCGCGGATCTGGCGGGCGCCCTGCCAGTCGATGTCGAGGAAGACGTCGATCCCTTTGGCCAGACAGACCTCGATGGCGGCGCGGGAGGTGCCGTAGTAGTTGCCGAACACTTCGGCCCACTCCAGAAAGTCACCGCGCGCGATCAGCGCCTTGAATGTCTCCACCGGCACGAAGTGGTAGTGCACCCCGTCCTCTTCGCCCGGGCGCATGGCACGAGTCGTGTGGGAGACCGACAGTTGCATCTTGCCTGCTACGTTATGTTTGGCCAGCAAGGCATTGAGCAGGCTGGATTTACCTGCCCCGCTCGGGGAGGAGATGATATAGAGAGTGCCTTGTTGCGCCATGTGATTACCTTTAATCGAAACCCGTGTTTTGGTTGTAGCAGAGGCTGCCGTCTTGTGCCCGAAAGGGAGACAGCCCAACGCAAAACGCGGAAAATTCTTGGATCAGGGGGATGTAAAGGCGGCGAATTTTAACAGAAGGCGGCGGATAAAAAAACGGCCGGAATCATATTCCAGCCAATCAAAGTCTTCGTAGCTTGCTGCGGGAGCGTAACCCACATCAGTCCACATTGTGCCTTTGGGGGCGGGCAGAGGCCATCAGGTTATCCCTGCCTGATGGCTCGGAATTCCCGAGTTGCTGCTCAGCCTGGCAGATGGCGATCGGCGCAGAGCCGATCGAACGCGGCGATGACCTGTTCACTCGTGATCTTGCTCATGGCCTCTGGGTCCTTGAGGCGGGTACGCCAGCTCAGATCGGCCAGCGGCTTGCCGGTTTCCTGTTCGATCAGCTCCTGATAGACGCTGACCACGTAGTCGCGGCATAGATAGGGGCCGGTGCGGGCCGGATTGTGATGGGCGTAGAGGCCGATCACCGGTGTGCCCACCAAGGTTGCCATGTGGGTGGGGCCTGTATCCGGGGCCAGCACCAGACTCGCTTCGCCAATCAGCGCCAGCAGTTGCTTGAGGTTGGTCTGCCCCACCAGATCCACTGATTTTCGCTGGCTCAGTCGCTGTATGTCGGCGGCCAGATCCCGCTCGAGCTTGGCTGGGCCGCCGCACAGATAGACCTGAAAGCCCTTGTTGGCGGCATGATCTGCCAGCGCAGCATAACCTTCGGCCGTCCAGTTCTTGAATGCCTTGCTGGCGGCGGCGCAGATGAGCAGCGTCGGTTTGCCGCCAATCTTCTCCTTTGCCCATGCCTGATGTTCAGGGCTGATGGGCAACTGCCAGTCCGGGGTCAGATCCTGAATGCCGAGCTCTTTGGCGAAGGCGAGAAAGCCGTCAAGCACATGGGGCGACGCGGGGGATGGCACCCTGTGGTTGGTGAACAGCCACTGACCGTCGTTGGCGCGCTCCTTGTCGAAGCCGAGTTTGATCCTGGCCTTGATACCGAGCGTGGCAATGCTGGCGCGCATGGCAGCTTGCAGGTGAAGCAGGGCATCGAACCTGCGCCCCTTGAGGGTCTGCCAGAGATCGCGGTAGCCGCGCCAACCCTTGCTTTTGTCGAAGGCGATCACCTCCACCCCAGGCAAGTCGGCAAACAGGGTCGCTTCGATTTTGCCGGTGATCCAGGTGATGCGGGTCTGGGGCCAGGCCCGCTGGATGACGCGCACCAGTGCCAGCGCGTGGCAGCAATCCCCGATGGCGGAGAGCCGCAGTATGCAGATAGAAGAGGGCGGCGTTGGGAACAGCGGCATGATGTGGCGCAATGGTGGAAAAATGGATGGATGGCATTATGCAAACTCCCCTGTGGATTGTAAAATTGCGCGCAACTGGCCGCCGGTACTGGCCGTGATCCTTACAAGGAGCACGGGTTCGTGCTGACAAGCCGCTTTATCGTGAATCGAACCATTGCGATCACTGACCGACCGGGATCACCAAGATGCGAATACAGACCGAACACAACCAGATCTGCTGGTACGCCGAAGGGGTTTTTCGTGACCCTTCTCCCGAGCTGTTTGATCCGGCCTGGTGGCAGACCCATCGCCAGGTAGTGGGTTTCTCCATCGGTCGCGGGGTGACCTGGTTCGTGAAGGATGAATCCCGTCACCTGGTGCTACGTCACTACTATCGTGGCGGCATGGTGGGCAAGGTGGTGCGGGATCGCTTCTGGTTCGAGGGGGTAGAGAGCAGTCGTGCCATGGCCGAATACAGTCTGCTGGCCAAATTGAGCGAGCAGGGCTTGCCGGTGCCGCGCCCGTTTGCGGCCCGCATGGCCAAGCAGGGCCCCTTCTATCGGGCCGATATCCTGATCGAGCGCATTCGCGGCGCCAAGGATCTGGTGGCGCTGCTCAAGCAGGGACCGATCGCCGGCGAGGTGTGGCACAAGGTCGGCCAGACGGTGCGCCAGCTGCACGATGCCGGTGTCTACCATGCGGATCTCAACAGTCACAACCTGCTGCTCGACAAGGAGGGCAAGGTGTGGGTCATCGATTTTGACAAGGGGGCGATCCGCTCGTCCGGTAGCTGGCAGCAGGCCAACCTGGAGCGGCTGCTGCGCTCTTTCACCAAAGAGTCCCAATTGCATACCAGTTTCCACTTCGTGCCGGAAAACTGGCAGGCCTTGATGAAGGGCTATCAAGGAAAAGCGAGCTGACCCAGTTGCTCGCCGCGAGAGCCAATGTTACTTATTGAGCAGGTATTCCGATTCGGTTTCGAGGCGCTCGATGGACACGCCCAAGGCTCCCCTGAGGGACACAATCACCCGGTTTGATCTGGCGCTGATGGCAGATGCCATGGCACTGCTGGCGGCGGGACTTTGGCGCTGGAGCCCGCAACAGGGGGTACAGCGGGATATCTCCTGCCTGCGCCTGCTGGGATTGGATGAGACCGGGCTGGACGATCTCGGCTGGCTGGAACGGGTACATCCCGACGATGTGGCCGCACTGCAGGATGCGCTTGGTGCCTGCCAGAGTGGGCGACTGGCCCAGATCCGGCTCGAATACCGCATCCTGCATCACCATGGTCACTACGTGCGGTTGGAAGAGCGGGCCCAGCGCGATCTGCTCGGTCAGGTGCTGGGGGTGGTGCGCCAACTCGACCCGCTGGCCGTGATCGTGGAGGAGCGCCACGGCATGGATCCCCTCACCGGACTGGAGAGCCGCAGTCACTTCGAACAACTGCTCGACGAGCGGCTGGCGACCGAGAGTGGCAGCTTCAGCCTGCTGCAGTTCACCGTGGACCACAGCGCCAAGATACTGCAGCTGTTTGGCGAGGCCGCCTGTGATGCCATGCTGGCCAAGCTGGTGCGCATAGTACGCCACGAGCGGCAGCGGGAAGATCCCTTCGCCCGTTGGGACCAGGATGGCTTCATCCTGATGCTCTCCCAGACAGATCGGCTGAGTGGCCTGGAGATTGCCGAGCGGCTGCGCCTCGAGATCGCCGATGCCAGCCTGTTGCCGCAGCGGCCGGTGACCGTCAGCATAGGGCTGGTGCAGAGCCAGAGCGGTGAGCAGCTCGACCACCTGCTGGCCCGTCTGGCCAGCTGTCACGGTCAGGCCAGACGGGAGCACAATACCGTCGTTGGTTAATGCTTGCTCGCGTTGGCGCGCTGGCAAATCCAGAGCGAGGCCAGCATCAGCAGGCCGCCGATGGTCAGCCGGGTCAGATCGGTATCCTTGCCCCAGAGCAGCAGGTTGACCAGCAGCCCCGCCGGGATAAGGGCGTTGTTCATGATGGCCAGCACACCGCTGCTGACCCTGGTGGCGCCCTTGTTCCACAGGAAGTAACCCAGGCCGGAAGCGCCTATCCCCAGCCATAGCAGAATACCCCACTGCAAGCCGCTGGTCGGGTATTGCGGCTTGCCCAGCAGCCACCAGGCGGGCAGGGCGATGACCAGGGCCCCCAGATAGAAGCAGCCGAACACTGCCCGCTGTGGCGGTTGCTCCGCCTCCCGCGCCAGCAGTACCTTGTAGCCCACCTGACCGAGCGCGAAACAGAGGTTGGCCCCCTGCACCACCAAAAATCCCAGCACATAGCTTTCGGTCAGCCCGTCGAAGCGGATGACGGCCGCTCCCAGCACCGCCAGCAGGGCGCCCCACAGATAGGTGGGCTTGAAGCGCCCCTCCAGCAGATCGTGGAGCAGGGTGACGTAAATGGGGGTGAAGATGGTGAACACCAGCACTTCCGGCACCGTCAGCAGCAGGAAGGAGTGGTAGTAGAAGAGATACATAATGCCGAGCTGGATGGCGCCGAGCGTCATCAGCTTGGCCACCAGATCGGGGCGCAGCCAGCGGCGGCGCAGGAAGGGGAGAAACACCAGACTGGCGAGGGCGATGCGGGTCAGCACCGAGAAGTAGGCATCCACCTGGCCAGCGAGGTAGACCCCGATCAGGCTGAAGGAGAATGACCAGAGCAGGGTGACCCCTATCAAGTAGTTCATGTGATTGATTTATCGTCAGTTGTCAATTTTAAGGGAGCTATGATGGCCGAGATGGAAGCGGCAATCCAGCGTTTATGGGCGCGATTGCCACAGGTCGGAGCATTTAGCTTCACCGCCAGCAATGGCGAGGGGTCGGCGACCGACTGGAATGGTCGGGGCGAGGGGAGTGTGCAGGTGACCGATCATCAGGGTGGCTGGCTGTTTAGCGAGCAGGGCCGTTACACCACACCCCATGGAAGGGAACTCGCCATGCACAATCGCTTCTGGTGGCAACGCAGTGCGCGGGGGATCCGCCTCGCTCATTTGCGTTATGAAGCGCCGGTCGAACTGTTCGAGCTGTTGCCGCAAGGGGATGGCCGCTGGCTGACCGCCGAGCCGCATCTGTGCGGGGCGGACCACTACAGCGCCGAGCTGACCGAGATCGACGGCGGCTTTCTGCTCGGCTGGCAGATCACCGGCCCGCGCAAGAACGAGCGGCTCAGTTATCGCTATCTGGTCTGACGCTGGCTGGCAGATATAAAAAAACCGGCGCAGAGCGCCGGTAGCAGGGGACAAATCGGAGGTTTTTTAAAACGGTCCCAAAAACAGGAGAGATACACTCTCGTCACACATTCAGAGATGGACTTCAGGCATGCAGGGCATAGCTCAGCATGGCTTGCAGCTTGCTGTCGAAGAACCAGGGCAGCAGTACCATCAGCAGGCCCATGATCCCGGCCAGGCGCTGGCGATATTGCCAGCTGGCGATCAGTACCAGACCACCGCACAGTGTGGTCAGGATGCCTGACATAGGGAGACCTCGCGCTGCATGCGACGCTGTTGCGCCCACTGGTTCATGGCGACTGAGCCGAGGATCAGGGCCAGTGCCACACCGGTAGTGGAGTGGATCTGCTCGCCAAGGAACAGGGCACCCAGCATCACGCCAAACAGCGGCACCAGATAGTTGCTGAAGGAGGCGAACGTCGGGCCAGCCTTCTGGATCAGCGCCATATAGAGGAAGTAGACCAGACCGGTACAGAGAGTACCCAGCACGGTAATCGCGCTCAGGGCCTGGCTGCTCGGCATGGTCAGGCTGCCGAGGTCAACCATGAAGGGTGCGACCAGCAGCAACTGGGCTGCCGAGGAGACCAGGATGTTGCGGGCAACGACCACAGGGTGATCCTTGGCGAAGCGCTTGATCATCAACAGGCCGATGGCAAAGCAGCTGGCACCGAACAGGATGGCGACGGCACCGAGCAGGCCGGCGTTCATGCCCTGAGCGAGTTTCGGCCAGAACAGGGTAAGCACACCGGCAAAGCCGATGATCACCGAGAGCAGACCGGCTTTGGTGATTCTTTCACCAGAAATAAACAGAGGTGCAGCCAGAATGGTCACAAACGGGATACAACCCATGACCACGGCGGCGATGGCGCTATCCACATACTGTTGGCCCCAGGCAACCATGATGAAGGGGATAGTGGCATCCAGCAGGGCAATCAGCATATAGGTCCGCCACGGGGTGTGCTCACTCTTGAGACGCATGAACAGGCAGAGCAGACCCAGGGTCAGGCTGCCGCACAGGGCGCGACCCGCAGCCACCAGAATGGGGGGCAACTCGGCAACAGCCTGGTGCATGAAAATGAACTGGGAACCCCAGAGCAGGCCAATGGCCAGCAATAACAAATAGCTACGCATTGTAATCTCCGATGTATTAAGCCAGCGCATTCTAGGTAATCTGTTACTATGGTAAAAATGAATTGTTGGCATTTCACTATGGCGAATATAGATGGATAGCTCACTCGCCCGTCTTGACCTTAACCTGCTCGCCGTGTTCGACATGCTGATGCAGGAGCGCAACGTCACCCATGCCGCCGATCGGCTGCATCTCTCCCAATCCACCGTCAGTCATGCCCTGGGTCGGCTGCGGGTGGCGCTGGATGATCCGCTGTTTGTGATGAGTCGACGCGAGATGATGCCGACCGAGCGGGCCAAGGCGCTGGCCGGACCGGTGCGCCAGGCATTGGCGATGCTGGAGCAGGGATTGCGGCAGGCCAAGGGGTTTGATCCCGCCACCGCGCGGCGAATTTTCCGTATCGCCACCCCGGGCTCGGTGGAGCACGGGCTGGTGCCAGTGCTGGTGGACAGGCTCTATCGGCAGGCCCCTCAATGTCGGCTTGAGGTGTGCGAGCTGGCAGACAACAACTACGAGCGGGAGCTGGAGAAGGGGGAGCTGGATCTGGTGATCGGGTTTGCCGGGGCGAATCACCTCTCACCCCGCTTGTGGCGGGAGGAGTGGTTCAACAACCCGCTGGTGTGCCTGTCGCCGCTTGGTAGCGAATTGCCCGATGTGCTGACCCCGGTCGAGCTGGTGAGCCGTCCCCATATCCACACCTCCAGTTGGGGGCACAGTCAGGCGATGGTGGAGCTCTGGCTGGCTCGCTTCGGGGTGGAGCGGGAGCTGGGGGTGCGCTTGCCGAGTTTTATGGCGGTGCCGCCGTTGATGGCAACCGGCCGCTATCTGGTGGTGGTGCCCGAAATGATCGGGCGCCACTTCTGCCGTTACTATCCGCTGCGGATGCACCAGCTCGACCCCGCCATCCCCATCATCTACCTGATGGCAGGGCACCCGCTCACCGCCCACGATGAGGCGATCGGCTGGTTCAAGAGCCTGTTGCACCAGCTGGTGTTCGACCTTTACGGCGACGATGCGCTCGGTACGCCTGCTCAGCGGATGCTGGCGAAGTAGTCCAGCCCCATGGCGTTTTTCACCTCCGCCAACACCTCATCTGTGATGACGCGGGCCTGCTCGGTGCCCTGATAGAGCAGTGCCAGCAGCATCTTCTTGTCGGCGATGGCTGCGGCACGGCGCTCCCGCATCGGCGCGAGCAGGGTCTGCAGGCAGTCGTTGAGCACCTGTTTACAGCGCATGTCGCCCAGTCCGCCGCGCTGATAGTGCGCCTTCATCTCGGCCACCAGCGCCTTGTCGGGGTGGAAGGCATCCAGATAGGCGAACACTGTATTCCCCTCCACCTGACCCGGATCGCTCACCTTGAGGTGGTTGGGGTCGGTATACATGGCGAACACTGCCTGTTTGACCTCTTCTGCCGACATGCCGAGTTCGATGGTGTTGCCGAGGGATTTGGACATCTTGGCCTTGCCGTCGATGCCGGGCAGGCGGCCGGTGTCGCTCAGGATCGGCTGGCACTCGGTCAGCACCTCTTTGCCCACCAGGGTATTGAAGCGGCGCACGATCTCGTTGGTCTGCTCCAGCATCGGCAGCTGATCTTCCCCTACCGGCACGTGGCTGGCACGAAAGGCTGTGATGTCGGCAGCCTGACTGACCGGATAGACCAGGAAACCGGCCGGCAGCGTGCGCTCGAACCCCTTCTGCTGGATCTCCGCCTTGACGGTGGGATTGCGCTCCAGCCGGGCGACGCTGACCAGATTGAGGTAGTAGCAGGTGAGTTCGGCGAGGGCGGGCAGGGCGCTCTGCAAACAGAAGGTGGTCTTGGCCGGGTCGAGGCCTACCGCCAGATAGTCGGCCATCACCTCCAGCACGTTGTCGGTCACCTTGGCCGGGTTGTGGCCGTTGTCGGTCAGCGCCTGCAAGTCGGCGATCATCACGAATTGACGGAAGTGGTGCTGGGCTTCGACGCGCTGACGCAGGGAACCGACATAGTGGCCTATGTGCAGTTTGCCGGTGGGACGATCGCCAGTCAGGATAACGGGGTTGTGCATGTCACTCTCTCCAGTTGGGTGAGCCGGGAGGCGACAAAGGGATAAAAACAGTTGACCGCCTCTCGGCGGTCACGGTGTTTTCTTTGGGAAATCTAGAATAGAAACGCGGTGCCGCCTGTTTAGGAGCAGCACCACCAGTAGTTGTGATTGAATGTGGTCATGTTCATAGCAAATCAAACTACGCCGGTTTCATCACTTCTGCAAGGGGACGACCAGCAGATCGCACGGCACTGTATTCATCAGCTGACGGGCGCTGGAGGTGAGCAGACTCCAGAAACTCTGGCGATGGCCGCACACCAGCAGGTCGATCTCGTACTCCTTGACCGCCTGATTGACCCGCTCGCTCAGATCGCCGCAGATCACCAGCTTCTTCTCGATGGGGTAGTCCACCGAGGCCAGAAATGCCTCCAGCTTCTCTTTCGCTTCGGCGATCACCTGATCCTGCACGTTGTCGATGTCGATATCGATCATCTCGGTGTAGAGATCCTTGAGGTCCACATCGACATGGATAACCGACAGCTTGGCGCCGTTGGATCGGGCTCTGTCCACCGCCTTGTCGATCACCTTGCGGTTGTCTTCCGACAGGTCGATCGCGGCCAGTATGTGTTGGTAATAGGTTCCATTCATGGGAGTTCTCCTCACTGATCCTGAGTCCACTATACCAATGTCTGATGAAACTAAAATGGTGTATGCGGCACAGTTTCGGGATTTAAAAGAGTTTCTTATGGGGCTCTCTTTCAGTCGCAGACGAAAAATCGTCTACATATCGAACAGGAGTTTGAAGCAGGTCACACCCGTCGGCTTGCCCGCAAGGGGTGACGGGCATAGGATGTGCCCGTGCTTCGCAATGAACACAAAACAACAAAAAGCATCTGAATACCGCTTTGGGGAGCCTCGCGCTCCCTCTTGTTTTTCTGCTCCCTTCCTGCCGATATCCCGCCCGACATCAAGGTAATCCGTGGCTGCCTGGTTATGCTGTAGCCAGTTCCTTTGGAGATCCCTTGATGATCATTCACCCGCAGATCCAGGGTTGCGTTGCGCGCAACTGTCACCCCATCGGCTGCCGCGCCGCCGTGTTGCAACAGATTGCCAGCGTCAGGGCGGCGGGCCGGTTCAACGGGCCCAAGCGGGTGCTGGTGCTGGGGGCCTCCTCCGGTTTCGGGCTGGCCTCGCGCATCGCGCTCACCTTCGGCGCCGGTGCCGATACCGTCGGCGTTTCGTTCGAGCGGGGCCCGTCTGACAAGGGGCTCGGCAGCGCGGGCTGGTACAACAACATCTGGTTTCGCAAGGCGGCGGAGCAGGAGGGACGCATTGCCATCAACCTGATCGGTGATGCCTTCTCGGATCTCATGCGCCAGCATGCCATCGACACCATACGCCAGCAGCTGGGGCAGGTGGATCTGGTGATCTACTCGCTGGCGAGCGGCATTCGGGTGCTGCCGGATGGCACGCAAGTGCGCTCCGTGCTCAAGACCACCGGCCAGCCGTTCAGCGGTTGGGGGCTGGATCTGGAGCAGGATACCCTGGTGCAGCAATCCCTGGAGCCTGCCACCCCGGAGGAGATCCGCGATACCGTCACCGTGATGGGCGGGGATGATTGGCTGCTCTGGATGAAGGCGTTGCAGCAGGCGGGTTGCCTTGCTGCCGGCGCCCGGACCGTGGCCTACTCCTATATCGGCCCCGAATCCACCTATCCCCTCTATCGGGATGGCACCATCGGCTACGCCAAGGAGCATCTGCACGCCACCGCCGAGACCATCAACCTGCAACTGGCGGAAGTAGGTGGTCACGCCTGGGTGTCGGTCTGCAAGGCGCTGGTGACCAAGGCGAGCGCCTACATTCCTGTGTTGCCCGTCTATCTGGGGCTGTTGATGGGGGTGATGAAGGAGCGCGGCGTGCACGAAGGCTGCATCGAGCAGATGCAGCGGCTGTTTGCCGCCAAGATGTACGGGCCCAATGGGGTGGTGGCCGATGGCAACCGGCTGATCCGGCTGGATGACCACGAGCTGGACCCGGCCATTCAGGCCGCTGTCTCAACCCTCTGGTCCAAGGTGACGCCGGACAACTTCCATGCCCTGGGGGATTTCGTCGGGCTGCGGCAGGATTTCATGCAGCTCAATGGTTTCGAGCTGCCGGGCGTGGATTACCGGGCACCGGTGGATCTGGCCTCGCTGACCGAGCTGGTGCCATGATCCTCCATCCCTCCCGTTTATTCAGGCCACGCTGCTGGCTAGTTCATCCTGCGCCGAAGGGATCGTCGCCAATATGGTCTGGTTGCGGCCCTGGCGCTTGGCCTGATACATGGCCATGTCGGCCCGGTGAATAAGCTGGCCCAGCCTCTCGTCGGCCGGTGAGCGCCCGGCAACCCCTGTGCTGATGGTCATGCGGGGGTTGTCTAGCAGGGCAATCCGCTGGCGCAGCTGCTCGGCCAGATGCCAGCAATCCTCCGCCGGCAGCGGCACCGCCACCAGAAACTCCTCGCCTCCCCAACGCCCGACCAGTTGCAGGTCGGGTGCCCAGGATCTCAGCTCCCGCGCCAGCAGCTGGATCGCCCTGTCCCCTGCCTGATGACCATGGCGGTCGTTGATCTGCTTGAAGTGATCTATGTCGATGATGAGCAGGGTGAGCGGGCCCTCCTGCTGCCACCGGGTGGCCAGCCGTTCCAGCAGCGCACGACGGTTGGGCAGATCGGTCAGCTGATCGAAGGTAGCGAGTTTGTAGAGGTGGCGTGAACTGCGGTGCAGCCTGTGGGTAGTGATCCCCAGCAGCAGCAGGGCGCTGGCCAGCAGGCCGACCAGCACCAGCTGGTAGTTGCGGGCACTCTGTTGATGCAGCAGTTGCTTGCGCTGGCGTTCGTTCTCCTGTTGCAGCGCCCGGTTGCTGGCCTCGCTGCGGGCCAGCGCCATCTCGGCCTGGAAGGCGGCGGCATGCTGGCTCGGGGTCTGGTTGAAGTGCTGCTTGTACTCGCGCATGTAGTCGATCAGCGCGTGATAGGCCTCGGGATAGCGCCCCTGATCGGCCAGCAATCTGGCTTGCAGCGCTTTGCGGCGGACACTGACGTGCCCGGTGCGATAGAGGGCGAGCCCGTTCAGGGCATGCCACCCGGAGTCCGGCATCAGGTGGTCGGTGACGGCTGGCTTGCGCTGGGACAACAGGGCGAGAGCCTTATCCAGTTCCTCCATATCCTGCTGTGGGTGGGCATCAAGGCGCCGCAGATAGCCGACGGGATCGCGCCCCGCCTGCCATTCAGCCTCTTCCTGCAAGGAGGGAGTGGCCTGCAACTGGGTTATCCAGAGCAGTGCCAGTGCCATTATGAATCTCATTGAATCCTTTCCCCGACCACTGGGGCCATCATAATGGCTGAATCCACCTACACCATGTTTCTTTGCTTCTCTATAACCGTATGGGGGGCAGGATGAGGTGCAAGCTGTCACAACTGAGAGCCTGGGCTGTCGTATCTGGTTGATTCGTGATGAAACAGTGGCGACAATCGTGACCAAATCACAGTGGAGAATCATCATGTTGGCCAAAGCCATGATCGAGAAGTTGAACGAGCAGATTAATCTTGAATTCTATTCCTCCAATCTCTACCTGCAGATGAGCGCCTGGTGCGAGGACAAGGGTTTCGAAGGGGCCGCCACCTTCCTGCGTAAGCACGCGGTCGAGGAGCGTCAGCACATGGAGCGCCTGTTCACCTACGTGAGCGAGACCGGTGCCATGCCGATGCTGGGCGCCATAGGTGCGCCTCCCCACGAGTTCAACTCGCTGGGTGACATCTTCCGCACCACCCTGGAGCACGAGTACCACATCACCAAGTGCATCAACGGCCTGGCCCATGTGGCGTTCACTACCCAGGACTACTCCACCTTCAATTTCCTGCAGTGGTACGTGGCCGAGCAGCATGAAGAGGAGAAGCTGTTCAAGAGCATCGTCGACCGTCTGTCGCTGGTGGGTGAGGATGGCAAGGGTCTCTACTTCATCGACAAGGAGCTGGCCGAGCTGGCCAAGGGCGCCCCTGCCAGCGTCATGGATGGCAACGCCTGATAGTCGTGGACACTTAGTGTTCAGCCAGTACAATAACGGCCCCTCGTATCGGGGCCGTTTTCTATTGATGCTGCCATGAAACCACTGCGGTGGCTTCTGCTGGGTACAATGACGGTCTTTCGTATAACGGGGCCGTTTTCTATTGATGCTGCCATGAAACCACAGCGGTGGCTTCTGCTGGGTACAATGACGGTCTGTCGTATAACGGGGCCGTTTTTATTTGGATGAGTGAGTGATGATGAAGCAGGTTGATGTGGTGGTGATCGGGGCCGGTGCGGCCGGTTTGATGTGTGCGGCGCAGGCCGGCTATCGGGGCCGCTCCGTGCTGTTGCTCGACAACGCCAAGAAGCCGGGCCGCAAGATCCTTATCAGCGGGGGGGGTCGTTGCAACTTCACCAACCATCAGACCGGGCCCCACGCCTTCCTCTCGGGCAATCCCCACTTTTGCAAGTCGGCGCTGGCGCGTTATACCCAGCAGGACTTCATCGATCTGGTGGACCGGCACGGGGTCAACTACCACGAGAAGACGCTGGGCCAGCTGTTCTGTGACGAGAGCGCCAGGGAGATAGTCGACGTGCTGCTCACCGAGTGCGACTGGGCCGGGGTGACCCTGCAGTTCCAGACCGAGATCCTGAGCGTCAGCAAATCCGATACCGGCTTTGTGCTCGCGACCAGCCAAGGGGAGATAAGCTGCCACTCGCTGGTGGTGGCCACGGGCGGCCTCTCCATGCCCAAGCTCGGTGCCACCCCGTATGGCTTCAAGCTGGCGGAGCAATTCGGCCTTGCTGTGCTGCCCACTCGCGCTGGTCTGGTGCCTTTTACCCTCCATCAGGCCGACAAGGAGGCCTTTGCCGATCTGGCCGGGGTCAGCCTGCCGGTGGCCGTGACCGCCGAAGATGGCACCCGCTTCAAGGAGGCCATGCTGTTCACCCACCGTGGCCTCTCCGGCCCCGCCATACTGCAAATCTCCTCGTTTTGGCTGGCGGGGGAGAAGATCCACCTCAACCTGCTGCCCGAGCTGGATATTGCGGCGGCCCTCAAGGCATGGGCGCAGGCCCATCCTGCGCAGGAGCTGAAGACTGTGCTGGGACGCGAGCTGCCCAAGCGCTTCGTCGACAAGCTGGTGGAGCTGGGCCAGCTGAATAACAAGCCCATGCGTCAGTACAACGAGCGGGAGCTGGAGGCCATCGCCACCCTGCTGGGGGATTGGCAGATCCTGCCGAACGGCACCGAAGGCTATCGCACTGCCGAGGTGACGCTGGGGGGCGTGGATACCAACGAGCTCTCTTCCAAGACCATGGCGGCGCGCAAGGTGCCCGGTCTCTACTTTATCGGCGAGGTGGTGGACGTGACCGGCTGGCTCGGTGGCTACAACTTCCAGTGGGCCTGGTCATCGGGTTGGGTGGCGGGGCAATACTGCTGATCGGAGCCTGTGCCCAGCGGGCGGAACGGGCTACCTTATACCCTTTGTTGAGTCAGGAGCAGCGGTTACCGTGGCGGTATGTGCCGTGCCATAAGGGCAAGGTGGGATGGACCGCCTGGCTGCTGACAATCCAGACCTGAGCCTGGTGTTTAGCTGTCCCACTGTGAGGGGGAGGACACAAGCGGGCCGTGTTCTTGACGCCTGTTCCGATTATGGTTAGATTTTACAACGGTTTGTTATTTTTAATAATGAATATGGTTGCTGATGACAATAATGGGTGATGAAGATGGGAGCGAGTAGCTATAATTTTTCATAGGATAGGTTTTCCTGAAAAAAGCAGCCTGCTTTGCTCAACCTTGGCGTTAGGGAGCGATATGAAATATATGAAAATGGCCGTTATTGCTATGATGGCGCTGGCCTTCGAATCTCAAGCCGAGTACTTAAGTGTGCCGACCTTGGCTACCGCCGATATCATTATTTCAGATCCGCAAAGTGTCAGCCACACTTTGGTGCCAGAGCGGGGCTTGCTTGCTGGCCAGTTAAATGAAGGAACACCCGTCGCCCTGGGGTATGTGCAGACGATACCTAAAGAAACATCGATAGCGTTAGCCTGGGCGTCGGGAACACCAGATAAGACGAATAGCCATATCATCCCTTCGTTGGAAAATTCCAATAATACATTAACGGTCTCCTTCTTTAATCCTGATGCGGGGCAAACATTTTTAGTGGATAACGCGATAAATGCGTTCGTGCTATCGGCCACTGAGCCAAAAAGTGATTGGCGCTACGTCGTGCGTGCGGCTCACTCGCAAAGGGTGGCAGCAGGGACATATCAACTTGTTATTAATGCTTATTTATATGCATTATAACAATAGATATATCGAGCATGTCGTTATCACATGCTAAGTCACCGTTCACTGGGGGCGTGAAATAAAGAGACGCCCGTCTCTTTATCCCCCTTTGCCTGTTGCATGATCCCGTCTGTATTGCATGCTCATTGGCATGATAAAAAGCCATCCCTGATAGCCGGGGTGCCCGCCATCATATTTTGTCCCCGCTGGCCAACACGGTATTCACCCTTTATTTGATCAGAGTGATATGACCAGAGCGATATGACCAGAGCGATATGACCAGAGCGATATGACCAGAGCGATATGACCAGAGCGATATGACCAGAGCGATATGACCAGAGCACAGGCCACTGTGTATATGAAGAGTAAGCGGCGGGATAGCCAGCCTGCGCTAACGACAATCCAGCCCCGCCAGCAGCCAGTCAGACGCCCAAACCCCCCATAAAAATCGCGTGCATATCACCGCCTCTCGCTACCGTCGCCGGCGTCGCTGCTGCGCCAGCGTGGGCACGTTTACCCCCCGCAAGTGCTTGCCAACCTGGCCTGTGCCTTGGCACAAGCAAGCACACCGTGCCGCCATCCCTGAATTTAAATTTATCATGATGATTTTAATGTGTTTTTTGTGAAAGAAACAGATTGCCATACAGAGGGTGAACGTCTCTCTGAGAAGCTCACGATTGCTGAATAAGAAAGAGATAAGATTGTTGCAGGGGGCATAAACAGGGGCCATGGCGTGCGATCGCCAGCCGCTGGCGTCAGCGCGGGAGCTTCAAATGCGGGCATGGGGGCGACAAAGTGGCTTTGTTGTCGATGCGCAAGCCATTTATCCCTTTTCTCGCCTGTTTTGTGACGGATGCCACAGCCGCCTGCCACGTTCGGCGGCTTCAAAAAGAGAGATCGAGGGGCCTTGGGTAACTGCTTGTTCTGCATACCATAAACCACGGTGGTCAGGCCGCTGCGGGCGTGCGCACAGCTCAACTCATTGGTTTTTATCAATATTATTAAATTTTAATAAAACGAGTTCACTCATCATTCTGGGCTGCTTGAGGCAGTATCAACAGCGAAACCACAGTACAGAACGGAATAGTGCAGAACGGCAGGGAGGTAATATAGAAATGTGAGCACTACTGTGGTGGGTAAAGCGATTGGCGAAAGAAAACATTGAATCTTCTCTTTGCCGTTGTAATTGATTATTACTTGTAGGATGCCAAAATGAAAAAATATGCAATTTCTTCCATAGCTTTGGCCATGGTGTTTTCTTCCGGCGCTGCATTTGCTACGGGTTCAGGAACAGTATCAGGTCCTGTTGCAGCTACTGATGTAACTATCGGTTTTATAGGAGCGGTCGCCATGAGCCACACTCTTAACGCTGTTAGAGATGAAATGAATGCGGGTGACTTGGTTGCCGACACTATATTAGCCAACGGTATTGTAGATACTGCAGGTAGTGCTTTACAAGGGGTTCGCTTATCCATTACTAATGGAACTGATGGGGGCGACGCTGGTGGCTTTCTACACCGGAATATCCCTGGTAATACGACAGGCACAAATATTTTAAAGGTGAAGATTGCCCCCCCTGATTATGGAGTCATCCGCAACGTTGGAGCTGGTTATGTAGATATATCCAACGATGGGTCAGAATCTATGGAATATTCGATCAAGGCATCTGTAAATCAAACAGTAATGGCGGATACCTATACAATCAATGTTTCAGCTCAACGTTGGGTAGAGTAAGTATTCTAGCCCCAATCCCTCTGAGTATTTGAGGGAAGTATAAGACACCTAACGCGGTAGCGGTTGCTACCGCGTTAATATCCGATCGCCCTGTTATTTTTACTAGCCAGCTAAGGAAACATTCCTGCTTCAGCGCCAACATATATGTTTTTGAGCTACAATGTTTTTAAACATTTGTTTAGCATACAGGAGTCATCATGTTAATAAGGCAATATATCACCCCCACCAGAAAGCACCCACTGCCTGCCCTCGGTATTGCGCTGGTGCTGCTGAGTACACTGACACACGCCGCCGAGCTACCGGTGGAAACCACGACCCAACCCTTTGAGCTGAAGTTGGGGGCCAGCCGGCTGATCTATAACCCGGCTGCCAATGGCACCACCATAGCGGTGCATAATCAGCAGAACTACCCTATGCTGGTGCGTTCACAGGTGTTTGCCGAAGATAGAACCACACCGGCCCCGTTTTTGGTGACACCGCCCTTGTTCCGGTTGGATGGGCAGCAGCGAAGCCGCCTGCGGGTGGTGCACACCGGCAGCCCACTGCCGGGCGATCGTGAAAAGCTGCATTGGTTGTGTGTCACCGGCATTCCCCCCCAGAGCGATGATGCCTGGGCCGCGGATAAAGAGGGCAAATCTGCAGCACCTAAAGCGGTGGCGTTGAATGTGCAGGTCAGTGTGCACAACTGCATCAAGCTGCTGGTGCGCCCGTCCGGCATCGGGCAGTTGGCGGACCGTGCCTCATCACTGGTCTGGACACGGCAGGGCAATACCCTGAATGCCAATAATCCGACCCCCTTCTATATTAACCTGAGCCGGGTGACCGTGGGGGGAGTGAATGTTGAACAACTGCAACATATTGCCCCCTTCTCTTCACACAGCTTTACCTTGCCCAAAGGGGCGGCCGGACAAGTGCAGTGGCAAGTGATTACCGATGTCGGCGGCCAGAGCCGTATGTATCAGGCGTCGCTCTAGTCGCAGGGTTGCAAGACACTGCCGGGTTATTAACCTCGCTTGTGGAGAGATAGACGTCATATGAAGTGTTTATTGCCAGGTTTGGCTGTGAGTTTGGTGTGCTGCTCGGTCGATGCGCGCACTTATACCTTTGATCTGTCCAGTTTGGGTATAGACAACGCAGATGCGGCCCTGTTTAACCAGGGGGGGCAACTGCCAGGGGTCTACCCTGTTGACATCCTGGTCAATGGTAATCGGGTCGGTTCCCGCGATGTGTTGTTCCGGCAAGAGACCAATGCGCAAGGCCAGCCGCTTCTGCAACCCTGCCTGAGTGTGGAGGTGCTGTCACGTTATGGTGTCAGAGTTGAAAACTACCCTCTTTTGTCCGCTGGCAAGCCGCCGCAGGCGAAGGAGCAAACGGATGACTGCGCGAATTTATCCGCTATTCCACACGCGACGGTGGATTTTCAGTTCTATGAGCAACAGCTGCTGTTAAGCATTCCGCAGGTCTCATTACGGCCAATGTTGACCGGTATTGCGCCCAGAGAGTTATGGGATGATGGCATTCCTGTGTTGTTGATGAACTATCAGGCCAACACGAACCGGACAGAATATCGCACCGGGGCGAGTGCCAGCAGCGATTCGAGTTTTGTTCAATTGCAACCCGGCGCTAACCTGGGGGCATGGCGTTTGCGTAATGCCACGACTTGGCAGAAGCAGGGCGAGCAGGAAGGCAAATGGCAAACGGCGTATACCTACGCGGAGTATGGGTTGTATGACCTCAAAAGCCGCGTAACGCTGGGGGAGCGTTTTACCCCATCAGACATTTTTGACAGCGTGCCTTTTCGTGGGGCTATGCTGGGTTCGGATGAGGCGATGGTGCCGTTTAACCAGCGCGAATTTGCGCCCGTGGTGCGTGGTATTGCGCGTACCCAGGCGCGGGTGGAAGTCAAACAGAATGGCTTCACCATATATAATGCCACTGTGGCACCGGGCCCGTTTGCGTTAAATGATTTATCGCCGGGTATGTCTGGCGGGAATTTGCAGGTTACCGTATGGGAAACCGATGGCAACCCGCAAATATTTACTGTGCCCTTTAACACGCCAGCCATTGCGCTGCGTGAGGGCTATCTCAAATACAATCTGATGGCCGGGCAATACCGTGCGGCAGATTCTTCCGTTGATGAAGCCACGGTTGGCCAGGCAACCATGATGTATGGTTTGCCCTGGAACCTGACGGTGTATGGCGGCGCACAAGGCGCCGATCATTACCAATCGGCAGCACTGGGTCTTGGCGTTTCTTTGGGGAGCTGGGGCGGTGTGTCGGTAGATAACACGACAGCACGCGGGCAACGTCAGGGGGAGGAGAGCGAGACGGGGGGAGCCTGGCGCACGCGTTACAGTAAAACGGTCGACGCGACCAACACCACGCTGGCGTTGTCTAATTCCCAGTACAGCTCCTCTGGCTACCAGACGCTGTCTGATGTGTTGGGCAGCTATCGCAATAATGCCGATGGCTCTGACAGCAATCAGGATCAGCGTAAAGCGAGCACCAGGCTGACCTTGAGCCAGTCCCTGGGGGAGTGGGGATATATCAACCTGAATGGCACCCGCGACAGCTTCCGGGATCGTTCTGGTAATAATGATTCGTTTGGTGCCAGCTATGGCGTTGGGGTAGCCGGGGGACACCTGTCACTGAACTGGACGCAGAACCGACGTGCCGGCGTTGTCGGTGAGCAACAAAACGATCACATCACCAGCGTGATGTTCAGCATGCCGCTGCATCGCTTGCTGGGGGGCACCACCAATGCGACCTACCGATTCGACTCCCCGTCGAATGGCAATGATTCACAGGAAGTCGGGCTTAATGGCCAGGCACTTGATCGCCGGTTGTCCTGGCATGCTAGCCAGCGTTATCGCTCGGGTGTGGATAGTGGTGATCGTGACAACAGCAGACTGCAGCTGAGATGGTACGGTGGTTACGGTCAGGTGGGTGGCAACTACAGCTATAACTCCAACATCCGGCAAATGGGGGCCGATGTGTCGGGCGGCATGGTCATGCACCGTAACGGTGTTACCTTTGGTCAGCCGCTGAGTGATACCGTGGCATTGGTGGAGGCACCGGGTGCTTCAGGCGTTCAGGTCGGCGGGTGGCCCGGTGTGAGAACAGATTTTCGTGGTTATACCACACAGGCTTATCTCAACCCGTATCAGGAAAACAACGTGAGTCTGGATCCGAGCAATTTTCCCTCGAATGCGGAAGTCACGCAGACGGATATGACGGTGGTGCCCACTCAGGGCGCGGTGATCCCGGCAACGTTTGCCACCCGTATTGGTGCGCGAGCGCTGATGACGCTGACCCGCGAGGATGGTACTAGCGTGCCGTTCGGGGCAATAGCCATGCTGGGAGAGCAGGCGACGATTGCCGGGGTTGTAGATAATAACGGCGTGGTTTATCTGACCGGCTTACCGGCAAAAGGGGAGTTGTCAGTAAGGTGGGGGCAAAGCCAGCAACAACAGTGCCGTGTGAATTTCCAGTTGCCGAAAGAGCGTGGCTCTGCGGATATGTATGTCATGAACTCAGTGTGCAGTTAGCGGCAATTAACCAGAGCAGTTGCCAAGCAGGCTACTGTAACGAGAGGCAATTATGCTAAAGCGGTTTTTTTATTGGGGTTTTGGCGTCTGGCTGGCTGCTTGCAGCGCTGGATTGTCGTTAGCGCAGGCTGCGGATACCCCGCAGCTTAATCTGCAAATAAACAGTGGCCTGCTCTCTGGCCGTATCAACGGTGAATTCCGTATTGGCAAGGGGCTGATAGAGTATGACGGCGAGCACCTTGGCTTTCAGGTGTGGAGTGATGCTACCAAGTCAGGGCCGCAGCCTAACCGTTATGTGCTGATTGGGCAAAATAACAGCAACAATAAGTTGCGCATACGGATAGAGTATCCAGGCTGGCAGCCAGACAATGAAGGAGGCAAAGGGATTATCCTGCGTGATGGCGGAAACAGTGCCACCTTTGATGTGGTGGTTGATGGGGATCAGACGGTGATAGCCGATCATTACTCACTGGCATTAAAAGGTGCGGTATTATTACCCTGAAGTAACAAAAAATAATCCAAGAGACTTATCGCTTGATTAGCCTTTGCTAAAGGCTTTTATCCAGGAAATATTATTGTTAAAGATGATTCCATTGTTGATATCAAAATGGGGTGGGGTTTATATTTTCGTTTTTATCATAGTCCCACTTATTTTTATCGCTAACTTTTGGGGTGATGATGAACGTGATGAAATAACAAGGTGCACTGCAAATGTGCTCATAAACAGAGCCGGCCTTGACCTTTCGGTTAATGTGAAAATTGAACTTTCAATGAGCCATGAAAATGGTGTTTTCTATATTGATGGGAATATCTATCGCAAGGGTGTTTATCATGGTGCAATTAGCCGTCGGGTCCTTTTTGATGTCAACATTGTGAATGGTGATATCCTTCTTATTTCAAAAAGAAACTGGAAGACGGAAGTTGACGATATTGATATCACTTCTTTATCAGGAACATTATTCTCGGATTTTTATATTGCCCCGGATAATACCATGGTGCTTTTTTTGACAAAAAATGAAAAAGGATATTACTTGTCAACAAAAACAATGCCAATGACATACTGCGCTAAAATAACAGGCTAGATATCCTCCTCATTCATCAAGCCATATATTTATTTTTGAGACATTTAATCATCAGTACAGGGGGTCTATGCGTTACGTTTACGCCGTGTTAATCATCGTCATCACGACGACTGTTTTGCTGTTTAAAATTCAAAATATAAGCCTTGTCACCGTTTCGCTGCTTAATATGAGCCTGACGCTGCCAGCATCGCTGCTGATCGTCGGCGTTTACGTGCTTGGCATGCTCACCGGCAGCGTACTCTGGTCGCTGCTGCGCGGCTGGCTAAAAGCCGCGATGCGCAAACCCGAGTAACACTATCGCCGGCGAGTTTGCGCCGGCTACACCTCTACTAATTAGGCAACATAAAGGAGCCGCACTAACATGAGCAATTTCTGGGATTTCTTCTGGTTAATACTCTCAAGTTTTATCTTTATCGCTTACCTTTTGGTGCTGTTCCAGATCGTCGGCGATCTGTTTCGCAACACTGAAATGGGTGGCGGATTTAAAGCTCTGTGGATCCTCGGACTGATATTTTTGCCGATGTTTACCGCGCTGATTTACATTGTTAGCAACGGCGCAGGCATGGCCCGGCGTCAACGTGATGCGATGCAGCGGGCCAAATCAGATACCGAAGACTATATTCGGCAAGTGGCGGGTAAATCATCGGCCCAGCAGATCTGGGAAGCCAAAGTCTTGCTCGATAATGGCGCGATCAATGTCGATGAATATGCCCAACTCAAAGCCAAAGCACTGGCCTAAGCACATGCAGCGCCACATGTTGTCGCTCAACCGGGTTACATCAGCCATCAGGTTATAACGTCCCCAGCCCCAAGTGACCGCCACACTTGGGGCTTTCTGACAGGCAGGCCAAGGGTGTTCATAGATGGTCGCCCCGGTTTGCCAAGCCTTCAATCGATGACGGTGAGTTAGGTTGAGATTGCAGCCATAGATCCGGACTGTGATCGAGGCTACTGCCTCTGTCCCTGATGGAATTCGCTGACTGGC